>JAPUIN010000405.1 GCA_027297005.1 Acidobacteriota bacterium | reverse complement strand
CCGGTCAACAGACGCGGCGCGCGACGCAGACCGGCGACGAGCACGAGCAGGCTCCACGGGAAGAATCCCGGCAGCAGGATCTTCGCATGGAACCAGAATGGCCGCGCGCGGTCGAATGCGTCGATCGTCAATCGGTTCAGGATCTCTCCGAACAACACGTACCGGAGGAAGTCCGGGTGGCGCATCACCGTGACCATCACCCATGGGAGAGTGACGGCCAGGTAGATCGGGATCCCCCGCCCCCATCCCAGCCGCATCAACAGACCCGGCTTCCCGCGGACCATCGCCCAGACGGCGGCGATGAGGACCGGAGCGATCAGCGCAATCGGACCCTTCGTCATCGTCCCGACGCCGGCCGCGCCGAAAAACAACGCGCCGGCGATCACACTCCGCTGGCCGGCGCGGGCATCTTCCATCGCCTCGAAGGCCGCGAACGCCGAGACCGTCACGCAGAGCGTCAACATCATGTCGAAGATGACGAGGCGTCCGAAGACGATGTAAAGAGGCGACAGCATCAGCACGGCGCCGGCGAGCCATCCCGCCGAACCCCCGAGATGCCGTCGCGCGAACCATGCCGTGGCGAGGATGCCGGCGAGCGCACAGAGCGCCGATGGCAGCCGCGCCGCAAACTCGTTCGTCCCGAACAATCTGTACGAGAGCGCGATCAGCCAGAAGAGAACGGGCGGCTTGTCGAGGTAGGGCGCACCGTTGAAGAGCGGGGTCATGAAGCTTCCCGCTTCGAGCATCTCGCGCGCCACTTCGGCATTGCGCGCCTCATCCGGATCGCTGAGCGCGGGGACGCCGAGGTGATACAGAAAGACCGGAGCGCAGAGAACGAGCAGGAGCAGACCACCGGCCAGCGCGACGGCCGGCCGCGCGGAGCGCGTCTCAGTCGAAGAGTGCGATCTGATCACCGGACCGGGGTGGAACGCGGAACTGAGTGAAGTCGAGAGGGGCGGGACGATTGAGCAGCCCGTGGCGACGGCGGGCGACCTCGAAGCGTTTGCGCAAAAGCTCAGCTTGCGGGCCGGTCCCGCGCATGCGGCGTCCGAACGTGCTGTCGTTCAGCTTGCCACCCCGTGTTTCCCGGATCAGGTGCAGGACGCGATCCGCCCTGAGCGGTTCATTTTCACGCAGCCAGTCGCTGAACATTTCCTTGAGCTCGAGCGGCAGCCGCAGCAGGATGTACCCGGCTGATCGGGCGCCCGCAGCGGCGCAGGCTTCCAGTATTTTCTCCGCCTCGTGGTCGTTCAGGCCGAGGATCATCGGCGAAGCGAGCACACCCACCGGAAGACCCGCCTCGCTCAACCGCCGGATCGTTTCGAGCCGTCGTGCTGGCGTCGCGGCGCGCGGCTCCATTCGCCGGGCCAGACCGGGATCGAGCGTCGTCACCGAGACGAACACGGAGGCGAGCCGGCGGGCCGCCATCGGCTCGAGAATGTCCAGGTCGCGCAGGACGAGTTCCGATTTCGTGACGATGCTGATCGGATGGTTGTGCTCGGCCAGCACCTCCAGAATCTGTCGCGTGATCAGAAGGAGCTTCTCGGCCGGCTGGTACGGGTCGGTGTTCGACCCCAGGGCCAGCACGTCGCACCGGTAGCCGGGTTTGCGCAGCTCGTCGCGCAACAGTTGCGGCGCGCGGGGCTTGGAGAAGATCCGCGTCTCGAAATCGAGCCCGGGCGAAAGCCCCAGGTAGGCGTGCGACGGACGGGCGAAGCAGTAGATGCAACCGTGCTCGCAGC
This sequence comes from Acidobacteriota bacterium, assembly GCA_027297005.1. The sequence continues at coordinate 7,665 of JAPUIN010000405.1, read as the reverse complement.
CACGGTACGGGTTGATCGATTGATCGAACGGGATATCGGGCGAATCGTTGCGCGCGATGATCGATTTCGTCGCGTCAGGTGTGACGGTCGTTCGGAGCGGGCCGATCTCCTCCTCCACGGTCCGTTCCTGCCCCTCCCCCCCCTCGAGCGGGACGACGCGCGAGCGCTCGAAGCGCCCCACGGGATTGGTCACGGCTCCACGGCCCCGCCGTGTCCCTCTGCGTACTTCCATCATCCTCCCCTTCACAATCGCCGGGATCTCGTCAGTCATTCTACCGCAGCCGGCTTCACAGCCTCCCCCCCGGATGAGAGCGGACTTCTCGCGGGCGCGGCCTCCTCGCACCCTCAATCAACACCCCTCGTTCCCACCGGTTGTATCCCGCTCTTCCTCCCTTTTCCATAGTCGGCGTTCGGTCTCAGGCGTCGGTGGCTCGGAAGCCTAGGCGACGTTCGATCCGAGGCAGCGATGAGAAGCGAGGCGTCGCATTTTGCGGCGCGGCGACTGCGAGCCGCGCCATGCGCCCGGGAAGGCCTCGATCGATCCTCGCGAGCGGCAGGAGCAGCGGTGCAAAGCGCAACGCCTCGCGTTTCGGCGGTCTCTCGAAGCAAGCGTGACTTGACGGCGCCGATTCGGAGCGGCTAGGCTGCCGCGATCTCGGGTTCAATCCCATGGCAGATGCGCCGCGGCAGGGACTGCCGCCCGAAGCCTACGAGACAATCCCCGGCCGGGACTACCATCCGTACGTCCGGAAATCCGACTCACCGCGCGAGTTCACGTGGCGCGCCGCAATCACCGGGGTGATCTTCGGCATCCTGTTCGGCGCCGCCAACGCCTATCTCGGCCTGAGAGTCGGCCTGACGATCAGCACGTCGATCCCGATCGCCGTCCTGACGGTCCTGGCCTTCCTGGCCATGCCTCCCTTCGGGCGGATCGGATCGATCCTGGAAGCGAATATCTCGCAGACGGTCGGCTCGGCGTCGTCATCCCTCGCCTCCGGGATCATCTTCACCATTCCGGCCCTCTACATGTGGGGGCGCAGCCCCGATCTGATCCAGATCATCACCGTCGCCGCCTGCGGGGGGGTGCTCGGCGTGCTGTTCATGGTTCCGCTGCGCCGCCTGCTGATCCGCGACGAGCACGGACGATTGCCATACCCGGAAGGGACGGCCTGCGCCGAAGTCCTCGTCGCGGCCGATCGGGGCGGCAGCGATTCATGGCCGATCTTCCTTGGGATCATCGTGGGTGGCGCAGTCAAGCTGTGCGGCTCCGCCCTGCACCTGTGGCGCGAGGTCTACTCGATGGCGGTACCGCTGCTCCCGAAGGGGCGCATCGCGATCGAGTCCGGTCCGGCGCTGCTCGGCGTCGGCTACATCCTGGGGTTCCGAATCGCTACGGTGATGGTCGCCGGGACGCTGGTGTCGTCACTGATCCTGATCCCGGGGATCGCGATCTGGGGCGCCGACCGCCTGCTGCCGTTTTATCCCGAGACCGAGGCGTTGATCCGCGACATGACGCCGGGACAGTTATGGACGCGCTACGTGCGGTACATCGGCGCCGGCGCCGTGGCATGCGCCGGAATCCTTTCACTGATCCGGGCGATCCCGACCATCTGGGAATCATTCCGGGTCGGCATCGCAGGCTTCCGCCGCCGTCTCGGGGGCGACCAGGCCGTGGAGCGGACCGACGACGATCTCGGCATGCCGACCATTCTCGGCATCGCCATGGTCGTCATCCTCTTCCTGGCCCTCACTCCGTTCGTGCTCGGTTTCGTGGAGTCGACCACGGTGCGGATCCTGTCGGCGGGAATCATCGCGCTCTTCGCGTTCCTGTTCGTCACTGTGTCCAGCCGGATCGTGGGGCTGGTCGGCGTCACGTCGAACCCGACCTCGGGGATGACGATCGCGACCCTGCTCGCCACAACCGGTGTCTTTCTGTTCCTCGGCCTGCAGGGCCCGGCTGCGATGGCGCAGGCGATCACGATTGGCGCCGTGGTCGCGGTCGCAGCATCGATCGCCGGCGACACGTCGCAGGATTTAAAGAGCGGCTTCCTGCTCGGCGCCACCCCGTGGCGCCAGCAACTCGGTGAGCTGCTGGGTGTCGTCACGGCCGTCACCTTCGTCTGCCTCTCGGTCGTGGCGTTGCACAAAGCCTACGGATTCGGGACGGCGGAGCTGCCGGCGCCGCAGGCGATGCTGATGAAGATCGTGGTCGAGGGTGTGCTGTCGCGCGAGCTCCCCTGGCTCCTCGTCCTGATTGGCGTCGTCATCTCGCTGATCGCCGCCGCGCTGCGCCTGCCGGCCCTCGCCTTCGCCGTCGGCATCTACCTGCCGGTCTCCACCATGATGCCGGTGTTCGTCGGCGGGCTGGTCAGGCTTCTGGTCGAGCGCCGCTCGCGCCACGATCGCGATCTCCTGAGTCGCCGCCGCGAGAAAGGAGTGCTGTTCGGTTCCGGGCTCGTCGCCGGCGAAGGGCTGGTCGGGGTCGGCATCGCGATGTTCGCCCTGTTCGCCGGACAGCGCCCGGCGGGGATCGGCTCCGGCTGGGCCGGCCCATTCGAAGGGTTCGTGCCGCTCGCCGTCTTCGCCTTCATGGTCTGGCTCCTCCACCGCACGACCCGCATCAACACCTGAACCATCCCGCCACTTCAATCCCCCCACTCCGGCGATGCGGCCGGCTCGCGCAGGCCGCCTGTGACGAAGCGGACGAGCCGATCGATCACCCCGTCGATATCGGCCGGGTTGCAGAGACCTCCCGAGATGTCGCGCACCACGAACCCGAGCGCCGCCGTGTGGATCATCGAGCCGAACATGAAGTGGAAGCGCCAGTAGATCTCCTCCTTGGGAAGGTGTGGAAGCGCCCGCGCGAGCGCCTCGGTGAAGCGCTCGGTCACCTCCCGGAACTGCTCGAGGAGCAGATCGCTTACGGCCGGGTCGGGGTCGGCGAAGGCGCGTCCGACGAAACGGGCGAATGCGTGCCCCCCCCGCTCGCGCTGGATCATCCTCAGCACCGGCGAGACGAAGATGCGGACGATCGTCTCGGGGGAGGGGGCCTCACGCGACTCGCGCAGGCACTCTTCCAGCAGGATAAGCCGCTCCTGGTTGAGCGGCTCGAGCCGCCGGGCGAGAACCGCCCTCACCAGGTCGTCCTTGGAGCCGAAGTGGTAGTTGACGGAGGCGAGGTTGGCCGACGCCTCCCGGGTGATGGCACGGAGCGATGCCCGCGCGATGCCATGCTCGGCGAATAGTTTCTCGGCGGCGCGGATCAGACCCTCGCGGGTCTGTTCCGCCTGGTCCCGGCTCTCGTCGGGCGCACCCAGCTTGGATTTCATAGTCGAACAATCACTTTAAACGAACGTTCGTTTGAACAATATAACCAGCAGCGCTGACTGTCAATCACAGTTTTGAAATCGTTCGGGAAATCTCTCTTCAGGGAGCGCTGAGCAACTTCATGATCCGGGCTTCGATCTCAGCCGAATCCGACCGGTTGTAGGCCCCTCCCCTGTGAACGTAGCGGACGATGCCGTCCCTGGAGACAAGGAAGCTGACCGAGGTGAAGACCCGTTTCTCCTCCCCCGGCCACCACCGTTCGAGGGTGCGCCAGCCGTGGTCGATGGCAATCGGGAAGGTGAAGCCGAGTCGATCGGCCAACTCCGCCACCCCCTCGGCCGTCGGCTTGCCCGGCCCCTTGTGGTGATACATCCCGACGACCGTGAGCCCCCGCTCACGGTACCGCTCATGCCATTCCTGGAGGCTCGGAGCGGAGGCCCGGCAGTAAGGACATCCGGGGCCGGTCCACCATCGCACCAGCACGACCCGACCCCGGAGCGAGTCGCCATCGAGCGGGCCTCCCTTCACCCACCCCAGATCGTCCCATCCCGGAGCGGGTTGTCCGACCAGCGGGTGGATCCCGGGCGCTTCCTCCACGCGACCGGCCGCACGCACCACGCCATCCGCAGCTGCCCCCGGACAGCTCGCGATCAGCAGGGCGAGAACCAGGAAATTGATCATGGGGAGCTCCCGATTGCGGTGCCGGTCTGGTCGCTGCCGAAGCGCTCGCCGAAGAAATCACCGGGATTCCAAGCCGGGCGCTCCGCTTCGCTCGCAATGCCATGGGTGAGAAGGAGATTCAGGCGGGTGAAATCGGCTCCCGCCTCGAAGTCGAACGGCTGACTCATGTCGTCCTGAGGCGAGTGGTAGTACTCCGCCATCCAGTCCATATGGCTCTGGAGGCCGTCGATCGCGGGGTCGCCCGACTCCATCCCCGGCACCAGGAAGATCGACGGGACACCCCGACGGACGAACGAATATTGATCGCTGCGGACGAAGATCACCTCGCTCGGGAACGGATCGGGAGCCACCGTGACTTGCATGTATTGCGCCGCCCTCTCGAGCGGGCGGATCAGGTTGCTGTGCTCGACGCCGAACGCCACGACGTCCCGGAGAGGATGCAGCATCATCACCATGTCGAGGTTGACGTTGGCTACGATCGATCCGATCGGCACCGTCGGGTCATGCGCAAAATAATCCGAGCCAAGCAGCCCCTTCTCCTCACCGGTGACGGCGAGGAAGAGCAGGGACCGGCCCGGTCGCTCCTCGAGTCCGCGGAAGACACGTGCCATCTCGAGCATCACCGCGATCCCCGAGGCGTTGTCGTAGGCGCCGTTGTGCAGGGCGTCCCCCTTCACCGGCTCGCCGATGCCGACGTGATCCAGATGCCCGGAAATGACGACGAACTCGTTCTTCAGTTGCGGATCACCGCCCGGCAGGACGGCCACGACGTTGGGGCTTTCGATCGCTGCGTGGCGGCTCGTGGTGCGCGCCTTCACGATGATCGGCCGATCGAACGGATCCGGCGCGCCCGCGTCAATCGAGTCAAGAAGCTCCTCGGCCGTCTTCCTGGCGCCCAGCAGCAGAGCCTCCAGTCCCTCGCGGCTCAGCCGGGCGACCAGCCGTATGCCGGGATGAGTGTCCCGCACCTGTCCCTCTTCGTCGATCCAGCCCATGCTCGGCTCGCGAGCGTGGCGCACGGAGCGCTCCCAGGGCCTCTTCGCCATGTCCTCGCGGTTGTACGCGTACAGGATGCCCACGACACCGCGTTCGGCGGCGTTTTGCCACTTCATGCGGGTCGATGAATAGTAAGCCCGCTCATTGTGCGGCAGGGATGATGGAGCCCCGCGGAATATCAGAATGATCTTCCCCCGGACGTCCATGCCGGCGTAGTCGTCGTGGTTGAACTCGGGGGCGGTGACGCCGTAACCGACGTAGACGACGGAGGCGGTCACATCGACCCTCTCACGCAGGAGATTCGGACGCAGGTAGTAATCGGCGTAAGGGGTCAGGACCCACTCGGTGCGAACGCTGCGCAGGGCGAGCGAACCCTCCTCCGGCACGATGTCGGCCCGGCGGAACGGCACCCGCTGAAAGTAGCCTCCCGCGTCGCCGGCGGGCTCCAGGCCATATTCGCGGAATTGCTGCGCCACGTAGTCGGCCGCGGCGAGGTATCCGTCGCTCCCGGTCTCCCGTCCTTCCTTGTCATCGTCCGCGAGCTTCCGCATGTGCTGCGCGATCTGCTCGGCGTCGATCGTCGAGATCCCTTCACGAACGGCCGGCCCGTACGCTTCCCGGAACAGCAGAAAGTACACGGCCACGGCGATCGCGACGGCGACGGCCAGGATAGCGCTGACGCGACGGCTGTTCATCGAAGATCTCCCTCCGGGTTGTGCCGATGCGCCGGATCCTGCCACAGATCGCCCCTCTCGCGCATCCGGCGTCAGGCCCCTGGCGCGTGCTCCGGCGAGTCGGTCTCCGGATCTCCGGCGTGGCGGAGAATCGTATAAGATCCGCGCGGACGGGGCGGGCGGCTTCATCCGTCCGGATTGCTGCGCCGACCGCAGGGAGCCGGCGGGAACATGAGCGGATCGGATACGAGGCTGCACCGTTCGACGGCGAACCGGATCATCGCCGGCGTATGCGGTGGGCTCGCCGAGTGGCTCGGCTGGAGCCCGACGATGGTCCGTATCCTGTACGTCACCATCTCCGTCATCTCCGCCGCGTTCCCGGGGATCCTCGTCTACCTCATCCTCTGGTTCGTCATGCCGCAACGACGGTAGGAGCATCATCCGTGTCCAGCCCGATCGCTGACGACCGCAAGTCCGGCGAGGCGCTCCTCGAATGGGCCCTGGCGTTGCACACCCTCCCGCTGCTCGATCTGATCCACGAGGCGCATGAGGTCCATCGCGCCCATCACGATCCGGCCGACATCCAGCGCTGCTCACTGCTCTCGATCAAGACCGGCGGATGCCCCGAGGACTGCGCGTACTGCCCGCAGTCGGCGCACTACGACACCGGGGTCGGCGCTCAAGGGCTGATGTCGATCGAGGAGGTCGCGGCCGCGGCCAGGACCGCGAGGCGTAATGGCGCACAGCGTTTCTGCATGGGGGCGGCATGGCGTGAGGTGAAGGACGGCCCCGAGTTCGACCGCGTCGTCGAGATGGTGCGCGTGGTGAAGACGGAGGGTCTCGAGGTCTGCGTCACGCTCGGCATGGTGACGACGGAGCAGGCGCACCGCCTGAAGGAAGCCGGCCTCTTCGCCTATAACCACAACCTCGACACGAGCCGCGAGCACTACGGCTCGATCATCTCGACGCGCACGTACGATGATCGACTCAGAACCCTGCGCGCGGTGCGCGAGGCCGGGCTGACGGTCTGCAGCGGCGGCATCCTCGGTATGGGTGAGACGACGCAGGATCGGTGCGCGATGCTCGCGGAGCTGGCGTCGCTCGATCCGCAGCCGGAGTCGGTGCCGATCAACATGCTGGTTGCCGTGCCGGGAACACCGCTCGGTGATGCTTCGCCCGTCGATCCGCTCGACCTCGTACGGGTCGTCGCCATCGCGCGGATCCTGATGCCGCTTTCGCGCGTCCGCCTGTCGGCCGGGCGCCTCTCGCTCAGTCGCGAAGCGCAGGTGCTCGCTTTCTACGCCGGCGCCAACTCGATCTTCCTCGGCGACCGGTTGCTGACCACTCCCAATCCGCCGGCCGACGAGGATCACGCTCTCCTGCGCGATCTCGCCGGACCGCCGCGCGCCTGAATGCCGATGAGCATCTTCCCCGAAAGACTTGCCGCACGCCTCGCCGAAATCGAGACCCGGGGACTCGGGAGGCGGCTCGTCCCTGCCGCGGGAATCGATCTGTCGTCGAACGACTACCTCGGCTTCGCAACCGATCCGGTTCTGGGCCGTCGGTTTCTCGCGGCGCTGCGCGGCCGGCCGGTCGGCTCGACCGGCTCGCGTCTGCTGCGCGGCGAGTCGACCCTGCACCGCGAGGTCGAGGCGGCGCTGGCGGGGTTCGTCTCGAGGGAGGCGGCCGTTCTCTTACCCTCCGGGTACCAGGCCAACATAGGGCTGCTCTCCTCGCTGCTGCGGTCCGGCGACACCGTTTTCTCCGACGCACTGAATCACGCTTCGATCATCGACGGCATCCGCCTCGGCAGGGCGGAGCGGGTGATCTATCCGCACGCCGACACCGCAGCGCTGAGGCGGACGCTCGAGCGCTTCCGCTATCCCGATCCTGCAGGTCTCAAGGTGATCGTCACCGAGAGCCTGTTCGGCGTCGACGGAGACATGGCGCCCCTCCGAGCGCTCGCCGATCTCGCCGACGAGTTCGG
>JAPUIN010000404.1 GCA_027297005.1 Acidobacteriota bacterium | reverse complement strand
TCGAGAACGTTCAGGGAGGTTCCGGCGCCGAGATCGACGATGACGACGTCGGCCTGGAGTTCCAGGATCACTTTCAAGAGTCGCGTCTTCTGGAAATACTTGAGACTCTCCGCCTCCAGCCCGTTGCGCGCGCCGCTGATCAGGCGCAGGCGGGGGACTCCGGTCTCCACCGCCGCCTCGTCGAGCGATGCGACCCGTCGCTCGAGAAAATCCCCGAGCCCGACACGGGGCGGATCCAGACCGAGAAAGGTATGGAGGTTGGGAGCGCCCAGGTCACCGTCGATCAGGACGACCCGGCGGCCCATCTGGGCGAGATGGATCCCAAAGCTGGCGGCGACGAGGGACTTCCCGGTTCCGCCCTTGCCACCGCCGATGGCCCATACCTGTGGCCGATCCGCGATACCGTGGGTGTGTAGGGACATGATTTTCATGGAGAAGCAAACTCCGTTGTGATCCCTAATACGGCTACCGAGGAGGGTGTGCAACCGGCATGTTTCTGACGGGACGCTCCCTGTTACGAATCGGTGATCGCCGCCGGGGCGGCGCGGCGATCTCCCGCTGGGGGTTGTCAATCATCGACCACATGGGGTAGAAGCACCGGGAACCTGTCCGAGTGATACCTCTTGGCCCCGCGCATCCCGCGTTGTGGCGTCCCGAATGTGGCGCCACGCAATACATCGGACAGGCTCCTGGTATTTTTGGTGGAGGGTGAACAGTGACGCGGACCCGATCCTTACTCGTGGCGATCGCCCTGCTCGGCGTGGCCGGCCCGGCGCTGGCCCAGGATTCCGGCTCGAGAAGGAGAACGCCAGGCTTCGAGCGGGACGCCCGGAGGCTGTTCCAGAGATTCGTCCAGGACGCTGCGATTCTGCCGGGGGGGTGGATCGAGGGTCGGCTCGCCTACGCGAACCTGCCGAACGGCGAGACGACCCTGCTCGGCCCGCTGATCGCGTTCCGTCTGGCACCGAGCCTCGAAGCGGGGCTCCGGTTCGGCTTCCTCGACGTCGATCAAAATCCCGGTGTGAACGATTCCGGCCTCTCCGACATCGAGGTTTACTTGAAGTACCGTCCGTCCCGCCTCGGCCGGCAGCGGCTCGCGTTCGGCGCCCTGGTCAAGGCGGCTACCGCCGACGAGTCGGATGGCCTCGGGACCGGAGAAACCGACGTCGAGATCTTCGGGGCCTACCGGGCCAACCTGCAGGCGGTCACGCTGGTCCTCAACGCCGGGATCCGCCTGAACGGGGATCCCCCGGGGAGCAATGTCGAGAATTCGATCCTGTTCGGCGGCGGCATCCTGCTGCCGGCGACGCAACGATTGACCTTCATCCTGGAAGGGAGCTGGGAGACGGAGCGGGTCGACGGGGCCGACGATGACGGGCGCCTCACGACCGGCATACAACTGATGGGCCGCAACGGCCGGGGTGGGTTCCGCGCCGCGATCGCTCTGCCGCTGACCGATGCCGCGCCCGACTATGAAATTCTTGTCGGGGCACTTTTTACCTATTAGAATCAGGTCGATTCCCAATGTCATCCGGCTTCCAAATAGTGAGGTGCGCCCATGGACCGCCCCGTCAAGCTGTTCGACCTCCGACCTTCCCCCAACAACATCAAGGTCAGGCTGGCGCTGGCCTACAAGAAGATCCCGCACGAGATCATCCCGGTCGATCTGCAGAGCCGTGAGCCGCTGATCAAAGCCTCCGGCCAGCCCCTCGCCCCCGTCCTGCTGCATGGCGAGACGGTCGTCTACGATTCCTATGCGATCCTGCGCTACCTGGACGCCAACTGGCCCGGCCCGCCGCGGCTGTTCAGCGAAGAACGGGAGCGCCAGAAAGGGATCGAGGAGTGGGAGAATTTCACGCGGGCCGAATGCGGCCCGGCGGTCGGGATGACGTTCGCTCAGGCGATCGAGGGGAAGGTCGATCCCGAGAAAAGGAAGAGAGCCAACGCGATGATCAATCGCGCCGCTGCGCGCGTCGAGAGCGCGCTGGCCGGGAGTCCTTGCCTGATGGGTGATGTGCCGAACGCGGCCGACTTCACGGTGGCGCCGATGATCTTGTACGGTGCCCTGTCGGAGGCAGAGGCCACCGCGAACCCCTTCGCACGGTTCTTCTACGACAATCTGAAGATCGAGAGTTCGCCAAAGACACGCAGTTGGATCGGGCGGATCATGGAATTGGATTCTAAGTAGTTTCCTGCACGCGTTACCAACCGAGAACCGCGAGCGTACGGGCGGCCGATGCCGATCGGCGGCCCCCTCAGGATGCCGACAGCGCGTGCAGCCTCGGGATCAACTCGGCCACCCTGGTGGCGTAGGCCCACTCATTGTCGTACCAGGCGACCACCTTGACCATCCGTTCCCCGAGCACCTGGGTGAGGGGGGCATCGTAGATCGATGAGTGCGGGTCGCCGATGACGTCGGCGGAGACGATCGGGTCTTCGGAGATCTTGAGGATCCCCTTCATCGGTCCCTTCGCCGCCTCCTGCATGAGGTCGTGGATCTCGTCGACGTTCGCCTTCTTCTCGGTGTACACGGTCAGATCGACGACCGATCCGGCCGGGACGGGTACCCGGAAGGCGAGCCCCTCCACCTTTCCCTTCAGTGATGGAATGACGAGGCCGAGCGCCCGGGCAGCACCTGTCGACGTCGGCACGATGTTCTGCGCCGCCATCCGGGCGCGCCGCATATCGTGGTGCGGATAGTCGAACAGACGCTGGTCGTTCGTGTAAGCATGCACCGTGGTCAGAAACCCTTTGCGGATCGTGTAGGCGTCCTCGAGGATCTTGGCGATCGGGGCGGCGCAGTTCGTCGTGCAGGAGGAGTTGCTGACCACCAGATGGTCTTTGCGGAGGATCGCGTCGTTGACCCCCGTGACGATCGTCGCCTCCAGCGGGTCTTTGCAGGGGACGGTGAGGAGGACGCGCCGCGCACCTGCCTCCAGGTGGCGATTGATCTCGTCGAGTCGTCTGAAGATACCGGATGACTCCACAACGACGTCGATGTTCAGGCGATCCCAGGGAAAGGCGAACCTGTCCTCGGATCGCTTGTCGGAGACCTTGAAGACCTGGATCTCGTCGCCATCGACGATCAGGGAGTTCTTCGTCCATTCCACGGTCCCCGGGTAACGACCGTGGATGGAGTCGTAGCGCAGCACCATCGCCAGCGGCTCGAGGTCGGCGATGTCGTTGATGGCGACAAAATCGATGTCGAGCTTATTCTTCTTGGCCGCCCGCAGGACCATTCGTCCGATCCGTCCGAATCCGTTGATTGCAACCCTGACCGCCATGACTCCTCCCCGCGTTCACCGGAGATCCGGTTCATGTTGCCGCCTGCATCATATTCCCGCCGACGACCCATTATAGCGATGCAGCAGTGACAGGGGAGCGCTCCCCACGATCCTCCCGGCCACGCGCCGAATTCGGAAGAACTACTCGTTCAGCAGGGCGACGGCATCGGGATCGACGCCGGGACGGTGCTGCAGAGGCACACCGAGGTTGGTCAGAAGGCGGGCCAGCAGGGAGGAGATGCGTGAGGGGCGACATTCGTCGGGGTCGGGGAGCGACAGGGCGACGAGCGTCCCCTGCCCGACTCGATACACGCTGAGCCCCGGCGTGAGCAGGATCGGCCGTATCCCGCCCTCCCCGGGCCGCGCGAAGAGGCGCAACTCGGAGCGCCCCGTGCGTGCCAGCAGGGCGAGATCCCTCTCGGCTACCCCGCGCAGAAGCGGGCCCGATTCCGATCCGATCTCCCGCCGCGCGAACGCCCCCGAGCGAAACTGAACGGCGGTCCCGGTGAGCCTCCGCAGGTGCTCCTGGATGAGGGATTGCGGGTTGACCAGGAGGAGCGTTCCGCCTTCGTGAAGGAAGCGCGCGACGAGCGACAGCGGCGCCATCCCCTCGGCCCGCCTCCGGGGGGCGCGCCAGTCGGCCGGCGCGACCAGCACGTCGACGCCGGTCAAATCGCGCGGCGCTCGGGCGAGGCGCGGATCGAGAACAGTCAGGCATGGGGGGAGCTCATCGACTCCATCTGCATACAGATAGGCGCGGGCCGCCGAGGGGCGTTCCTCTAGGAGGTATGCCAGCGTATTGATGAGCAGGAGACGGGCTCGCCCATCCCGGTTGTGGAGCGCGGTGATGGCGGCCTGAGACGCGACCACCGTGCCATCGCCGATTGAAAACTCGAGCAGGGCCACCCCCTGCCGCCAGGCCTGGCCGGAGCGGACACGGAGCTCCGCCAGGACCCTGAAGTTGCCCCGGGTCGGCGGGAGGAGTGGACGACTGCGCCCAAAAAGGCCGGTGAAGTAGTTCAGATCGAGGCCGACGTCCCGCACGATCGGATGACTCGTATCAACGAGCACCTCGGTGCGGGGGAGGTGGTGAAACGTGGGCCACAGACGCAGCTCTTCGCTCAACGTGCCCGGGAGATTCGGCTGTGCGAGAACGAGGACTGGCATGCCACCGCGCGCGCGAGCGGCAAGCACGGGACCGATCGCCTCCCGGCCGCGAACGAATCCGCCCGGCCCGACAACGATCAGATCGCCGCGGTACAGGGCCAGATCCTCGTATCGATCGAAACGATCGGGCCGCGCACCGAGCCTGTGCAGAAGTGGTGCGACCGTCCCCTCGGGATCGAACAGGGCGATCCGGGCGCCGTCGAACAGCGCCAGCAGATCCCGGGCGCGGGATGCGGGGTAGAGCGTGTACGGGAAACTTTTCCTGCCGATCAGTTGTCCGGTTTCAAGCACGAGGATGTCGAGATCGAGACCGGCGGGGAGCCGGATGTCGGGCAGCGGAAGCGTCAGGATGATGCGGGCCGCGCCGCCGCTCCGCTTCGTGAGCGGATGATGTCCCCGGGCGATCTCGCGTCCGTTACCGCGCAGCCGCCACTCGATGCTCACGCCGGACGACGTGGCCGGCAGGCCTCGCACGATCAGGGTGCGGTGGCGCGCCAGCCGC
>JAPUIN010000403.1 GCA_027297005.1 Acidobacteriota bacterium | reverse complement strand
GCGTCCTGCGGCATCTCGAGGTGCGTTCTTCGAAGAGGACGCCGTCAGGGGATGCCGACTCCGGGGAAGTCACACCTTCCGGTGACCCGGGCCCGGCACCGGTCCCCTGATCCCGCATCTCGGGACAGGCTCCTGGCCTGTCCGCATATCGCGTCGTTGAAGCGGCCGGCTACTGCTTCACGACGAAGATGACCCGCTGCCCTTTCAGCGTCTCCTCGTCGAGGATCGTCACCTCCACGGTGCCGTCCTCTTCGAAGGTGAGATCGATCTCGCGCCCTTCCCTCAGGAACTTGGGGACGACGCGCACGTCGCTGATGCGGTCGATGCCGAACTGGTCCGGCCTGAGGGTGAACGACTTGCTCTCGCTCAGGTCGATGTACGAAGTAAACTTCGCCTCGCCGATGTCATCGATCCTGTTGCGGATCCGCAGGACGCCGCGCGCCCTGAGGCGATCCTCGAGATCGGCCTCGTAGAACATTGAGTTCTGGGCAACTTTGAGTTCGGCCGTCTTGACTTCGACCTCCTTGAGAGCCTCGGATTTCTCCAGATCGAGCTGCGCGACATTCGATTCCAGCGTCGACTTACGGATCTCCAGCGCCTCGATCTCGACTTTCAGGTCGGCGAGTACGGCCTCGAGCTCGCGTTTCTTCTCCTCGAGTTCGTCGCCGCGGACGATCGCCGTGTCGCGCTCCTTGATCAGATTCATCCGGCGGGCGCGGACGATCCCGAGCGGTGTCGTGCTGGACTCACCCTGGGCGACCCAGGTGCCAAAGAAATCCTTGGCGGGATCGTAATAGAAGTGCACCCTGAACCCTGCCCTCAAATTCTGATCCAGCAGGTTCAGCCGCACCGACAGCTCCTTCGCGCGGGTTTCGGGGAGGCCGTGTTTTTCGACCAGCCACTGCCTCGCGAGCTTCAGATGGGTGTCTCCCCTCTTCGCGACGATGCCATCGTCCGGCAACTTCGCCTCCAACTCGGAGACGCGGGTCTGGAGATCCCGGATCGTCTTCATGTCCGCGACAACCTTGCGCAGCACACCCCGATAGGACGGGTCGCGCTCCTCCCGAACCAGCTTGTCGAGCGCCGCTTCTTCCTCGGCGCTCAGTCCCTGCAGGAAGACCTGAGAGAACGAGACCGGTCTCTCACCGCTGACCGCGGCACGCCTGGTGTTGTACTGCTCGAGGCGCGCGTAGATGTCCCGGGTTCGACTGTCGATGTCGTCCCGCGCCTCCTGCAACTCGGTCATCAACCGGGCCGGGTTCGGCGGGAGTGGACGGTCGACGAGAGGGCGAGGCCAGAGGAAGTAATAGCCGCCGTACCCACCGCCTCCCAGAACGAGAACGCCAACGACAATCGCGACGATTTTGAGGATCTTCTTGGTGTCCCGAGGCGGCTTTTCGTCAGGGATTTCAATGTCCCCGATATCATCGAACAGACTTCGCATGGTTGAGACCTCTCCCTAATGGCTATCTTATTGAAAAGTCACCTAATTGTAGAGCGATCACCCCCCTTGCGCAACCTGGAATATTCCGATTGCTGCGGTGAATATGCCGAACCGACAGGGAGTGGCACTGCTGGGTGGTACACGCAGTTCTGCTAGACTGGCCGTTGGTTCGCACCTCATGCCCGTCATGTGAGCGGTCTGACGTCGGACCGCGGGAGCGTGGCTGTGCGGCGCAACCTTCACTGTTACCGACACTTCCTCCTCTTCCTGGCCGGCCTCCACCTGATCGCTGCAGCGGCTCTCCCGGCCCTCGCTGCTCTACCCTCCGCCATTTCATCATACCCGGACACCACACGCTTCGTCCTCGATGAGGCCGGCCGTCTGCTGCGCTGGGATCCCGCTCGAGCACGGGCAGTCCAATGATGCTCGCTCTCCCCACTGCTCCCCGGGAGGAGCGGAGAGAGCGGCGGAAGCGCGAGGGGCGGGTGCTGATCCTGCGCCCCACGGTCGCCGGTGTTGCAATCGTCCAGGGGGTCGTGATTAAGGGGGAAGGGGTTCGAGCCGTGGTGAGTCAAGATGGAGGAACGGCATACGTCCTCACCCATCGGCCAGGACGGAGCGTTGCGAGCGGCGTGGGAGTCCGGATCCACGCCATCGATCTCCCCTCAGGAAAGGTGACCGGGTCGACGGCGCTCGCCAGTCCGCCATTCGGAATGGCGCTCGCGTCCGATGGACGACGCCTCTTTCTATCCCGTCCCGGGCGGATCGATACCCTCACGACCGATCCCCTCGTCATCTCGTGGCACTACCGCTCCCCCGGGACAAACCTCGGTCTCAAATTCAACCGGCACGATGGCGCACTGTACGTGACGCGTGATCGGGGTATCATCCAGTTCGATCCACGTGTCATCGCGCAGCGGTCCGTCGAAGAACGCCGTGCGATGAGCGATGACGCGAGCCTCAAAATCCCGCTCTCGATCAGGCCCCATGAGTTGACCTTCTCCGGGGACGGTCGCATTGGAGCCGCCTTCGGGCGCCAGGGGAGAATGATTTTCTTCGACCCCCAGGGGGCGAACGAACTCGGGAGCCATGACCTGTCCGAGCGGGGAACTCCGCTCGAAATGTTGAGGGTCGTCCATTTCAACGCGACCGGACCACTCCTGGTCGCCGCGTTTCCGGGACCGAGCCTGATCAGGCTCCCGGTGCCACCACCCGCGAGCCTGATCGTTCACAGGGGCGAAGAGGGCGAGCAGACAGCTCAGGTCTCCCCGCACGGCGTTCCCCACCCTCTGATCCCGCCCACCGGCGACACGCCGGCGATCCCGACGGGCGGCCGCCCCGTGGCCTCGGCTGCCGATGTCGACGGAAGACCTACGGTCGCTCTGGAGGAGGCGTCACACGAAGAGGCCACGGCGCCCGAACCCGCGTCGGTCCCACCGATACGTTCGGTTGCGAAAGAGAACCCCGCTCCACCACCGGAAACGCTGCCGGCAAGATCCCCCCTCCCTCCAGAAGCGAAATCCGACGAGAAGCAGGAAGAGGCGCCGACACCCGGGCGGAATACACCGGAGGCTCTGATCCTGCAGGGAACGATTGCGGGGGAGGCAGGACTGGTCGGGGCGATCGTGATCTATGGCCCCGGCAGCATCATCCGGGAGGCGGCACGCGTCCGTCCCGGAAAGGACGGCCGCTGGAAGGCAGCCCTCACGGAGCCAGGACGGTATCGCGTCGTTCCGATCGGGGCGGGCGCCGGGGCGCTGCAGACCCACCCGCACTTTCACACCGTGGAGGTGAAGGGCGCGGGGGGGGTCAAAGGGATCGACTTCGAAATCCGGAAGTCACCCTGAGGGTTCAGGCGGGAATTCAGACGACGCATGCTCGGAGGGTGCGGGTCACCAGATAGATCAGCATTCCAAAGAGGAGCAACGGGAGGAAAGGGAGAAGACCGAAGATGACGAGGACCGCCACGGCTCCCGTCAGAAAGATCCCCTTGATCAGCAGGCCGATCGCCACGACGCTGATCCCGATCCCCCAACCGAGGATCCGAATCGGCAGCAGGATCAGAAAAATCCCCATCTTGATCAGCAGCGCGAGCAGCCCGATCACCAGCAGAATCGGCGCGGCGATCACAAGCAGAAAGAGAGCCAGGACGCCCAGGGCAATCAGCAGTTCGGCGAATTCGACCATGGGGTTCCTCCTTGGGGGCCGGCGCCGCCCCGGGACAGGAATCAATGATACGCCCTGAGCGCGGCTCCGGTTCCGTGCCCGGGTGTCTATCCGGATATTCAATGGGGCCAGGCGGAATATCCGGACAGGCTCCTGAGTCCCGTGTTGTTCACACGATTTCAGGGACGGGACACTAGTCGAAATCAGCCACGAACGGGATCTCCAGCACGCCCCGCGGACCCCTGAGCGTCCCCTCCTCGAGAAGACGGACCAGGGCGGTCCGCAGTTCCCGGACCTGAACCTTTGTCTCGCCGGCGTTCTCCAGGATCTCCCGGAACCATCCCTTGCGTCGGGGAAGCACGATGAGACGGGCGCGCTCATTCTCCCCGGCACCCGATAATTCGACGGCCCGTTGAATGGCGACCGTCAGCCCGCCCAGTTCATCGATGAGGCCCAGGTCGATCGCGTCCTGGCCTGTCCAGACACGCCCCTGCGCGATCTCGTGAATCTCCTCGAAAGTCTTCCCCCGCGCATTTGCCACCTTACCGACGAAGTCCTCATAGATCCGGTCGAGCCATCCCTGAAAGATCACCCGCTCCTCGGGAGTGTAGGGCTGTTTGCTGGAAAAAAAGGTCGCGTGGCGTCCCCGTTGCACCGTGTCGGTCGTGATCCCGAGCTTCTCCCAAAAACCGTCGGTAATGAATTTCCCCGCCACCACACCGATCGAAGCGGTGATGGTACCGGGTTGGGCGACGATGCTGTCGGCCTCCATGGCGATGAAGTAGCCCCCGGAGGCAGCGACATCGGCCATGGAGACGACGATCGGTTTGTTGGCCTCGCGGGTCCGCACGACCTCCCGCATGATCAGGTCGGATGAGATGTACGAACCCCCGGGGCTGTCGACGCGCAGCACGATGGCGTCGATTGAATCGTCCTCGCGCGCCTGGCGGATCGCATCCACGATGGTATCGGATCCCATGGTGGAGGAGCCGTAGATCGAGCCCGACTCGCTCCGGCCACGGGTCACC
>JAPUIN010000402.1 GCA_027297005.1 Acidobacteriota bacterium | reverse complement strand
CAGAAGCCGAAGGTATGGGACTTCCTCGAGGAGGTGATCCAGGAGCACCCGGTTCTGCTGAACCGCGCCCCGACCCTGCATCGCCTCGGCATCCAGGCGTTCGAGCCGGTCCTGGTTGAAGGGAAGGCGATCAAGATCCATCCGCTCGTCTGCACCGCCTTCAACGCCGACTTCGACGGCGACCAGATGGCGGTTCATATCCCGCTCTCTCCGAAGGCCCAGATCGAGGCCCAGGTGCTGATGTTGAGCACTCAAAACCTTCTCTCCCCCTCCAACGGCCAGCCGGTCGTGGTGCCGACCCAGGACATCGTCCTGGGGGTCTACTACCTGACCAAGGTCAGGGATAGGGCTAAGGGTGAGGGGAGGATCTTCGGCACGTTTGAGGAGGCGCTTTTAGCTCTCGAGGTGGGGGAAGTGGATCTGCTGGCCCGCGTCCGGGTTCGGTACTCGGGAGAGTTGATCGACCTGACCACCGTCTACGATGAGCAGGACATCCTGCACACGGAGATCCAGGTCGTTGAGCGCCAGCTGATCGATACGACGGTGGGCCGCATCCTGTTCAACGATCACCTGCCGGAGGGGATTCCGTTCATCAACGGGCTCCTCAAGAAGAAAGGCCTCGGCCAGTTGGTGCAGTTCAGTTTCCTGCATTTCGGTAACGCCAAAACGGTCGTCATGCTCGACGAGCTGAAGACACTTGGCTTCTACTACGCCATGAAGGCCGGCATCAGCATCGGGATTGACGATATGGTGATCCCGGCCAACAAGGAGAAGCTCATCAATGAGGCCCGCAAGGCGCAGATCTCGATCGAAAATGAGTATCAGGAGGGCGCGATCACGCCGGGCGAACGGTACAATAAGGTCATCGCCATCTGGTCGGACGTCACCGAAAGAATCTCGGAGGAGATGTTCCGGGAGATGGAGAAAATTGATCAGAGTGGAGGCGATTTCAATCCAATTTACATGATGGCCGATTCGGGGGCGCGGGGCTCGAAGCAGCAGATGCGGCAGCTTGCGGGGATGCGCGGCCTGATGGCCAAGCCCTCCGGCGAGATCATCGAGACCCCGATCACCTCGAACTTCCGCGAGGGGCTGAGCGTCCTGCAGTACTTCATCTCGACCCACGGAGCGCGCAAGGGACTGGCCGACACGGCACTCAAGACGGCCGACTCGGGCTACCTCACGCGACGGCTGGTCGACGTGGCGCAGGACGTCATCATCTCGGAGGATGACTGCCAGACCCTGGAGGGGATTCACGTCACCGCGATCGTCGAGGGGGGAGAGGTGATCGAGTCGTTGCGTGACCGCCTGATCGGCCGCGTCGTGATGGAGGATCTTTACGATCCCCTCACGGGCGATCTCATCGTGAAGGGAAACGAGGAGGTCACCGACGAACTGGCGAACCTGATTCAGGCGACCGGCCTCGAAAAGGTGAAGATCCGCTCCGTGCTGACCTGCGAGACTCGGCGCGGAGTCTGCATCCGCTGCTACGGCAGGAACCTCGCGACCGGGAGGATGGTCGAGCTTGGCGAGGCGGTCGGCGTCATCGCCGCCCAGTCGATCGGCGAGCCGGGCACGCAGCTGACGATGCGCACCTTCCATATCGGTGGGACGGCCGCTGGCGGTTCCGAGCAGTCGCACCAGGAGTCGAAAAATCCCGGCGCGATCAATTTCATCAACCTGTCAACGGTCCGAGGCAAAGGAGGTGACCTGGTCGTCACCAACCGCACCGGGTCCCTGGTTATCCAGGACACCAAGGGACGCGAAAAGGAGCGGTACTCGATCGCCTACGGAGCCACCCTCAAGGTGGTGAATGGTCAGCACGTCGATCCCGGCGTCCTGCTCGTGGAGTGGGACCCGTATACGATGCCGATCCTGACTGAGGTCGGCGGGCTGGTGCATTTCAAGGATGTCACCCCCGGAGATACGATGAGGGAGGAGGTGGACGAGGTCACCGGATTCGCCCATCCGGTCATTGTTGAGTCACCCGACGAGAAGAAGCAGCCGAGGATCGCCATCAAGGATGCCAAGACCGGCAGGGTCATCAAGGAGTACCTGCTGCCGGCCAAAGCCCACCTGATGACCCGGGACAAGGACGCCGTCGTCCCCGGCTCAATCATCGCGAAAATTCCGCGCGAGACGACCAAGACCAAGGACATCACCGGAGGTCTGCCGCGGGTGGTCGAGCTGTTCGAGGCACGGCGCCCGAAGGAGCCGGCCGTGATCACGGAGATCGACGGTGCCGTGCAGTATGGCGAGGTCGCCAAGGGGAAGCGCAAGATCATCGTGACGGATGACGAGACCGGCGAGGCGCGTGACTACGACGTGCCGAAGGGCGTGCACATCAACATCCAGGAGGGGGAGCGGGTGCGCGCCGGCGAGCCGCTCATCGACGGGCCGCGCGATCCCCACGACATCCTCCGCGTCAAAGGGAAGGAGGACCTGCAGCAGTATATGGTCAATGAGATCCAGGAGGTTTACAGGCTGCAGGGAGTCACCATCAACGACAAGCATATCGAGGTGATCGTCCGACAGATGATGCGCTGGGTGAAAATAGAGGACGTTGGCGACACCGAGTTCATCGTCGACGAGCAGGTCGACAAATTCCGCTTTCAGACGGAAAACGAGAGGGTGATCAGCGATAGCGGCCAGCCGGCGACCGGCAGGCCGCTGCTGCTCGGGATCACCAAGGCTTCTCTGTCGACCGAATCGTTCATCTCGGCCGCCTCGTTCCAGGAGACGACACGCGTTCTCACCGAAGCCGCGATCAGCGGGAAGATCGATTACCTGAGGGGTTTGAAGGAGAACGTGATCATGGGACGCCTCATCCCGGCTGGAACCGGGCTGGAGTACTACCGCACCCTCCGGGTCGCCCCGGACGGTCCGCCCCCGGTCGAGGACCTCCTCCCCGAAGGAATCGAGACCTCTGGAATCGAGGAAAGTATCGATCAGCGGACGGTGGAAGAGATCATCTCTGCGCGGCAGGACAAAGGGGTCGCCTGAGGTCGGAGCCGTCCCGGGCGGATCCGCGTAAGTTTTTACAGCACAGGGGCTTGACACGGTTGGACCCGTTTCGGTATCCTCCTGCGGTTCCTGTGCCAACCTGGGTTGCACCGCGGGTGCCGAAGGCTGCCGGGATCCGGTGGCGTTGATACGGCATTTGTCTGTGAACTGGTATTAATAAAGTTGTCTTTGGAGTTATTTGCATGCCGACGGTCAGCCAGCTAGTCCGCATCGGGCGGGAGCGAATCCGCGGTCGGACCAAGAGTCCGGCTCTCAACTCTTGCCCTCAGAAGCGTGGTGTCTGCGTGCGTGTCTTCACGTCGACGCCCAAGAAGCCGAATTCTGCGCTTCGCAAAGTAGCGCGCGTGCGGCTGACGAATGGCATCGAGGTGACGACCTACATCCCCGGAGTGGGACACAACCTGCAGGAACACTCGATCGTGCTGATCCGGGGCGGCCGCGTGAAGGACCTGCCGGGTGTCCGGTACCACGTCATCCGTGGGACGCTTGATTCGATGGGCGTCGAGGGGCGCAAGAAGAGTCGATCGAAGTACGGAGCAAAAAGACAGAAATCCTGAGCGCGGAGGGGACGCTCGGCCGGGCGGACGCGAACATTGGCGAGTCCGCCCGTTTTGATCCCGAGGCGGGTCGCCTGCGGGCTTTTTAAGGTTCTGGAAGGAAGCGATGCCACGAAGGGCGATAGTCACCAAGAGGCCGACACCGGCGGATTCCATCCACGGATCCCCCCTCGTCACCAAATTCGTCAACTGCATCATGAAGGGGGGCAAGAAATCGGTGGCCGAGCGCATCCTCTACGGTGCGCTTGAAGTGGTGCGTGAAAAGACGAAGGACGACCCGGTCAAAATTCTCAAGAAGGCCGTCGACAACGTCAAGCCGCTGCTCGAGGTGAAATCGCGCCGCGTCGGAGGCGCCACGTACCAGGTGCCGGTGGAGGTCAACACGGCCCGGCGTCAGTCGCTGGCGATTCGGTGGATCCTGGGGTACGCGAATCAGCGATCGTCCGAGAGGCAGATGCTCAACAAGCTCGCGAACGAGCTGCTCGACGCCGCCAATCACCGCGGCGGCGCCTTCAAGAAGAAGGAAGATACCCATCGGATGGCCGACGCCAATAAGGCCTTCGCCCACTACCGCTGGTGATTGAGGCACGAACATTTATGGCACGTTCATATCCGATAGAGACCTATCGCAACATCGGGATCATCGCGCACATCGATGCGGGCAAGACGACCACGACCGAGCGCGTCCTCTATTACACGGGGAAGATTTACAAGCTCGGAGAGGTCCACGACGGCACCGCCACGATGGACTGGATGGTCCAGGAGCAGGAACGAGGTATCACCATCACCTCCGCCGCAACGACCTGCTTCTGGCGCAAGCACAGGATCAACATCATCGACACGCCGGGCCACGTCGACTTCACCGCTGAGGTCGAGCGCTCACTGAGGGTGCTGGATGGTGCCGTTGGTGTTTTCTGTTCCGTGGGAGGCGTCGAGCCGCAATCCGAGACCGTCTGGCGCCAGGCCGATAAGTATCGGGTACCGCGCATCGCCTTCGTGAACAAGATGGATCGTCAGGGGGCCGACTTTGATCGCGCCGTTCGCATGATGAAGACTCGCTTGAATGCCCGCCCGGTTCCCCTGCAATTCCCCTGGGGCCGCGAGGAGGGGTTCCAGGGAATGATCGACCTGGTGGAGATGCGTGCGATCCGCTTCAAGGACGAGAACCTGGGTGCTGATTTCGAGATCCTCCCGATCCCGGACGACATGAAGGACGAGGTGCACCATGCGCGTGAGCGTGTGGTCGAGGCGGCCTGCGAGTGCTCCGACGATCTCCTGCACAAGTATCTCGAGGGAAAGGAACTGTCATTGGCGGAGTTGAAGGCTGCCTTGCGCAAGGGAACCATCTCGCTGCACTTCACGCCGGTGCTGTGCGGATCGGCCTTCAAGAATAAGGGTGTGCAGCAGCTTCTCGATGGCATCGTCGACTACCTGCCATCGCCGTCCGACATTCCACCGGTCGACGGCACACTCCCGGACGGGAAGACGGAGGTCGTGCGCCGGACGGACGACACTGAGCCATTTTCGGCTCTCGTCTTCAAGATCATGACTGATCCGTTCGTGGGGCAGCTGGCTTTCATCAGGACCTACTCGGGGACGATGACGACTGGCAGTCACGTGCTCAACTCCACCAAGGGGAAGCGTGGCCGGATCGGGCGGATGCTTCAGATGCACGCCAACAAGCGCGAGGATATTAAGGAGATCTGGGCGGGAGACATCGCCGCCGTGGTCGGCCTGAAGTCGGTCCAGACCGGTGACACCGTGTGCGACGAGATGTCACCTATTGTGCTCGAGCCGATAGATTTTCCCGAGCCGGTGATCCGCCTCGCGATCGAGCCGAAGACGAAGGTCGACCAGGAGAAGCTGGGGAGCGCCCTTGGCAAGCTCGCACAGGAGGATCCGACCTTCAAGATCCACACTGATGCGGAGACGGCGCAGACCATCATCTCGGGGATGGGAGAGCTGCACCTCGACGTCATCACCGATCGCCTGGTCCGCGAGTTCGGCGTCGGTGTCAACGTCGGCAAACCGCAGGTCGCCTATAAGGAAACGATCCGTCAGGGCGCCAAGGCGGAGGGCCGTTACGTCAAACAGACCGGCGGTCGCGGTCAATACGGACATGTGAAGATCGAGGTGGCCCCGCTGCCACCCGGCAGCGGCTTTGAGTTCATGAACGAGATCGTCGGCGGCTCGATTCCCAAGGAATACATCAAGCCGGTTCGCGAGGGGATCGAGGGGGCGATGAAGGTGGGTCCCCTGGCCGGATACGAAGTCCGTGATCTGCGGGTCGTCCTCTACGACGGTTCCTATCACGATGTCGATTCGTCCGAGATGGCGTTCAAGATCGCGGGCAGCATGGCGATTAAGGCAGCTATCTCAAAGGCGAATCCAGTCATTCTCGAGCCGATCATGTCGGTCGAGGTGGTCGTCCCCGAGCAGTACATGGGGGACGTCATCGGTAACCTGAATTCACGGCGGGGCAAGGTCGAACGCATGGAGTCGAGAGCCGGCACGCAGGTCATCGCGAGCAGGGTGCCGCTCGCCGAGATGTTCGGATATGCCACCGACCTGCGTTCGATGACCCAAGGGCGAGCAAACTTCACGATGCATTACTCGCACTACGAAGAGGCGCCGAAGAGCGTTTCCGAGGGCATCATCGCCCGTATCCAAGGACTGGCCCGATCATGAGTCGGGGCCCGAACGTCCGCCTGAATCACCGGGAGGATTGAGAGATGGCGAAGGAGAAGTTTGAGAGGTCGAAGCCGCACGTGAACGTGGGGACGATTGGGCACGTGGATCACGGGAAGACGACGCTGACGGCGGCGATCACGCAGACGCTGAACAAGAAGAACCCGAAGGT
>JAPUIN010000401.1 GCA_027297005.1 Acidobacteriota bacterium | reverse complement strand
CTCGGGCAGACTGGATCACCGGGCGGCCCTTCTCGTGCTGCCGGCCGCGCTCTTCCTCCTGGTCCGATGGAGCCTTCTCGGGGCGGTCGGGAGCCAGGTGTACGCGCGCGGAGTGTGGGAGAACATTCTGGGCCAGGCGCTGGTCTCCCTGCGGATGATGCGCCTGACCATCCTGCCGATCGGGCAGAGCATCGATCCGGAGGCCGGGGTCCCCTCGACAGGGCCCGGGCTCGCCGCTCTGGCCGCCTGCGGGATGCTCCTGATCGGCGCGATCCTGCTCGCCCGAGTCAAAATCAACCCGGCCCGCACCGAACACCCTCCCCGGCCGATCCACCTGATCGCCTGCGGAGTTCTGATCGCCGCCGCCGCGACCGCCATCTACTGGCTCGTACCGCTTCCGGATCTGATGTCGGAGCGACGCGCCTACCTGCCGATGCTGGGCGCCGCGATCGTCGTCGCCGGGGTCCTGCACGCTCTCCTGCCCGTGGCGATCGGCGGCAATGCTGCCGCGCGCGGGGGGCCGATCTCATCGAAGCTTCGATTCCTCTCCGCGCTCCCCGTCCTCCTGCTGATGCTGAACCTCGGGCCCCTGCTGCATCTGCGGGCCCGAATCTGGGCCGATCCCGTCGAGCTGTGGACCGAAGCGGCCCGGCGCGCACCAACGCGCGTCAGGCCCTATGTCAACCTGGGGGTGTACGCGGCCGAGCGGGGGGATCTGGAGAGTGCCGCCGAGTATTTCGACCGCGCCGTCACGGTCGACCCGACCGACCACGAGGCGCTCTTCAACCGGGCCAAGTTGCGCATGGATGCGGGGGATCTCGCCGCGGCCCGCGCCGATCTCGAGGGGGCCATCGCATCGAATCCGGGCATGCTCAACGCGCGCATCAACCTCAGTATCATCTTCATCCAGCAGGGGGAAATGATTGCCGCCGAGGAGACGCTGCGCGACGTCCTCGCCATCGATCCGGGTGAACCGCGTGCCCTCACCAATCTGGCCGAGGTGCTGCGGGCGACCGACCGTACCGCCGAGGCCAAGCCTCTCTACCTCCAGGCGCTCGCGTCCGATCCGGGTTACGCGCACGCCGCGGTGCGTCTCGGCGTCACTCTCGAGGGGGAGGGGGATCTCACGGGGGCGCTCGATGCGTACCGTCAGTACCTCGATCGTGGCGCCGCCGAGCCGGAGCAGGAACGGTCCGTCCGCGACAGGATCACCGAGATCGAACGACGGCTCTCCGCGGCCCCCGGCGCTGCCCGAAGGCCGTGATCACCGGCACTACACGCCAGTCGACTTCGGCGGCGCGCCGCCAGATGGCGCCTGCCCCTGCTTGATGACGTTCATCGCCAGCGCGATCATTGAGCCGACGTCGGCAACGCTGGCCGGCAGGATCACCGTGTTGGTCGTCTTCGCCAGCTCACCGAACTGTGTGATGTAGCTCTCAGCGACCCGCAGCTGCACCGCCTGATAGCCGCCACGCTCCTGCGTCGCCTCGGCAACCTTGCGGATTCCCCCGGCCGTGGCGATGGCCACGGCCAGGATCGCCGACGCCTCCCCCTCCGCCTCGTTGATCTGCCGCAGCTTGGCCGCCTCGGAAGCCTTGATGACCTGTTGCTTGGCCCCTTCCGCCTCGTTGATTGCGGCGTCGCGATCCGCTTCGGAGGTGAGGATCGTGGCGCGCTTTTCGCGCTCGGCCCGCATCTGCTTCTCCATCGCCTCGAGGACATCGCGCGGCGGATTGATGTTCTTGATCTCGTAGCGCAGAACCTTGATGCCCCACGGGTCGGACGCCTTGTCCAGCTCGTCGACCACCGACATGTTGATCTGCGTGCGCTCCTCGAAGGTGCGATCGAGAACGATCTTTCCAATCTCGCTACGCAGGGTCGTCTGGGCCAGTTGACTGATGGCAAACAGGTAGTTGGTGACACCGTACGAGGCGCGCTGCGGATCCATCACCTTGAGATAAAGGACCCCGTCGACGCCGACCTGCACGTTGTCGCGCGTAATGCAGATCTGCTCCGGGATGTCGATCGCCGTCTCCTTGAACGAGTGCCTGTAACGGATGACATCAAAGAACGGCAGAAGGACGTGAAAGCCGGCGCGCAGGACCTGGCTGAATTTTCCCAGGCGCTCGACGACATACCCATTCTGCTGCGGGACGACGACCGCCGTCTTGGCGATGACGATGATGACGACCAGCGCGACGCCGGCGAAGATGATAGCGGTCATGGTCATGTCGAGTTCTCCCAATTGAAGCGCGGCCGTCGATCGTTCAGGACGCGCGCACGAAAAGAATCAGCCCCTTCACACGTTCGACCCGGCACTTCCCCCCTTGCCCGATGGCGCTCTCGCCAATGTTCTTCGCCGACCACGAGGTCCCACGCAGCTCAACCTTCCCATCGCCGCCGGGGCTCAGATCACCGAGGGCCGTGATCTCCTGGCCAACCAGCGAATCGATCTCCTCGCCGCGCCGTGGCCGGGCGCGCACCCTCCGGAGGATCGGACCACGCAGGGTGACGAGTGAGACGATCGACAGGATCGAGAAGAGAAGCCATTGCAGCCAGACCGGGTCGACCACGCCGACGGCCATCAGGATCCCCACGACAAGCGCCGCCGCGCCGAAGAACAGCAGGATGATCCCACCCGGAGCGGCGACCTCGACGCCGAGCAGGACGAGCCCCGCGAGGATCCACATCCACCATGTCATAAGGGAGGGCTCCTAAGATAAGTGTGCGGCCGGTGACTCCCCTGTGCAAGTGTCTCGGATGGGGACAACTTAACTGACCAAACGCTCCCCGTCAACAGGGGTGGCCTCCCGACGGCGGGATGAAGGAGCGCGGAGCCGGCGGATCGCCTCCGCGACTAACGGAGGCAACGGGCGATAAACACGGAACCGCGACCGGATGCAGCCGGCGAACTACGAACCCAGAATGCCGCGCAGCGCCTTGCGCACTTCCTCGATGTTCACTTCATGATCGGGCTGTTTCCAGAGCACCTCACCGGTTGCCGAGTGGATCACCAGGCCATGATTCCGGAAACCGAGCGCCTCCACGGCCTCACGCCCCTCCGGGGTCATGGCGTCGGCATTGGAAGCGTTCACCTGCCCCGGAAACTCCCCCTCGAGCCCGCTCACGGCGGGCATCGCCTTCGCGCAGACCGCTCAGCCAGGCAGGTAGTAGTAGGTCACCTCGAGCCGGTCGCTTTGCGCGCAACTCAATGCCAGGAGCGCGCCAGCAAGTCCCAGCGCGACAACACTCGTGTTCCTTAGCACCTTGAACGAAGTCATAGAAAACCTCCAGAGTGGCGAAGTCTA
>JAPUIN010000400.1 GCA_027297005.1 Acidobacteriota bacterium | reverse complement strand
AAGAACCGGGGAGTGGTCCGATATTACGACCTCCTGCCCGCATCTTTTAAGTATAGCGGGGGGAGCCGCTAGAAGCTCTACCATAAACGCCAGATCGGACTACCCCGCGGGCCCTCTTGCGGTCATGGGAGGCGAACCTCTCGTCGATCGGAATGATTCATCTGACAACCGGATCCGAGCGGGTTGGTGCCGGTTACTCCGGATATCGCTTGCGTCTGTCCCAGGTCAGATACTCTTCGATCCGGGTATGGGGCACGGGCTCGCCGCGTCCCACTCCGGGGCAGTCGCGCGCGATCGTCTCGTTCCACGTTTTTTCGTTCAGGTTCTCCGGCCAGAAGGGGAAGGTGCGGCATTGCAGGGGGCGGGCATCATAGATGTTGCAGAGGCCTTCCGGGCTGAGGAAGATGCACCGGTCGCCGCGGTCTTTGAGGACGCGCTCACCCTGGGTGAGGCATGTGTACCTTTCGAGGAATTTCTCCTGCGTGAGCCCCAGTTTTTCGGCAGCCCTCACGAGGTCCTGCTCGGTCATGAAGACAAAGTCATGACCGTCATGGTTGGTGCAGCAGCGGCCGCAGGCGGTGCACTCAAAGCGGAGGCCTTTCGCGATGAAGTCGCGGATCGCCATTTCTCAGCCCGTCCGAATCTTTCGGCCCACCCGAATGAGTCGGGTCGCCGGACTCGTCCCGATCATCGGTCTTCGCCGAGCAGAGCCTTCAGATGCGATTCGACCGAGGCGCCGAGGGCGCGCAGGTCGTACCCCCCTTCGAGGAGGGAGACGATGCGCCCGTTGCAGTGGTCGCGGGCGGAGTCGATCAGCAACCGCGTCAGGTCGGCGTAGCCGCTCTCGGTGAGGGCCATCCCGGCCAGCGGATCGTCCCTGTGCGCGTCGAATCCGGCCGAGATCAGAATGATCCCCGGGCGGAACCTGTCGAGGGCGGGGCGCAGCGTCTCGCGGAAGACGCGAACGTACTCGGCGTCGCCGCTCCCCAGCGCCATCGGCACATTGATCGTCAGCCCTTCCCCCTCGCCATGGCCGCGCTCCTGCGGGCCGCCGCTCCCCGGGTAGTACGGATACTGGTGCGTGCTGAAGTAGAGGATCGAGCCGTCCGCCTCGAACATGTGCTGCGTGCCGTTGCCATGGTGGACGTCCCAGTCGACGATCGCCACGCGCTCGATCTTATGTCTCATCTGCGCGTGGCGAGCCGCGACGGCGATATTATTAAACAGGCAGAACCCCATGGCGCGCGAGGTCTCGGCATGGTGCCCCGGCGGCCGCGTGCAGACGAAGGCCGAGTCCGCTTCTCCTGAGATCACCGCATCGCAGGCGGCGATCGCGCCGCCTGCCGACAGCAGGGCCGCATCCCAGGATCCGGCCGACACGGCGGTGTCGGCATCGAGGTGGGCGGGGGCGCTCGCGCAGGCCTCCCGAATCGTGTCGATGTAATCGCGGGTGTGGACGCCCGCCAGGTGATCTTCGGAGCAGGGCCGGGGGCGGATCAGCAGGAGACGATCGAGGAGACCACAATCGGAGAGGTGGGTACGGATGGCGCGGATCCGATCGGGCCGCTCCGGATGTCCGTGGCCCGCCACGTGGTTCAGGCAGTCCTCGTGATAAACGAAGCCGACGGCCATCGCATCACCGCTCGAACAATTCCCTTGCGTTGACGAGCCGCACGTGCGAGGCGTCGATCGGGAGTGGATAGGATTCGATCTCCCGGTCCTCCTTCAGAATATCCTCGCGCGTGGTCGGGGTCTGATATGTGATCGGCGTCGGTTTTCCGGAAAGGAGAATATCCCGGAGCGCCTTTCCGTCGGATGCCACCATGGCGACCTTGAGGTTCCCCGGATCGAGGTGGCGCGACACGGCCGCGTTGACCTCCCCGGCAGTCAGGCGCGGAAGATCCTTGTCGATCCGATCGAGCAGAAACCCCGTGCCGTAGAACTCCGAGTCCATCCGGTATCCCAGGCGGCGGCTCAGGCTCTGCGTCCACAGCTTCGAGTAGTTCAGCAGGAACGTGCGGGCCGCCTCGAACTCCTCATTCGAGAGCCCCTCCTCGACGAGCTTTCTCAGTTCCCTCGTGGCCTGGCGCAGCGCGAACGGAGCATTCCTCGGGTCGACCGGCCGGATCCAGATGCTGAAGAACTGCTGCCGCCTGGGGATGTTCGGCAGCGGAAAGTTGCTGCCGCCGTCCTGAGCGAAGCTCTCGATGTAGGAATAGTCGCCGTAGTTCAGCCCGCGGTCCCCGCGCATCACGTTCATCAACCGGCCGTTGAAGCTGCGGTGCTCGCCGAGGTGGGAGTTGGCGATCATCAGCGCGTAGTAATCGGGATCGGAGCGCGTGACGGCCAGCGGATGCCCGATTGAGATCGCGGTGGCCGGAGCGACTTTCTCGACGATCAGGATCTCCATCCCGTCGATCCCCTTCGGCGCGGGCAGATCGGGGCGCGGCGGCGATCCCTCCGGCAGGCCGTCGAGATCGCTTCGCATCTGCTCGGCCAGACGGTCGGGGTATCCGCCGGTGATCCCCGCCCGCACGTTTCCCCGCGTGAAGTAGCGGCGGTAATGACTGCGGATGTCGTCCAGGGTGATCCCCTTCAGCCCCTGCACCGTTCCGGCGTCCGGCCGTCCGTAGGGGTGGTCCTCGTACAGGATCAGGTTGAGCGCCTCCTTGCCGAGCTCCTCGTCGTCATTGCTCCTGAGCGTTGTCTCGATCGACGCCACCAGAAGATCCCGGGCGCGGTTGAAATCGTCCGCATCGAAGCGCGGGGCGAGCAGCGTGTCGATGAACAGGGGGTAGAACTGATCGAGGTGATCGCGGTGCACCACCCCGATGAACGTCGTGACCTCCCGGTCCGGCTGGGCCCCGACGGCAGACGCCATCGGATAGAGGCGATCGATCACCTCACGGTAGGTGAGATCGCGCGCCCCCCCCTGCCCGATGGTGAGGGCGGTGACCGCGTTGAGGCCCTCCTTCCCAGCCGGGTCATCGATCGAACCGGCCCGGAACTGGACGCGGAAGGTCAAGAGCGGAGATGTCTCGCTGGGCAGGAGTGTCAGGGCGGGGCCGGGGCCGCTCATGTCGTCTCTCCCCCGACTGTCTCCCGGTGGCGCAGGATGACGACGGTGCGCGCCGATCTCTCGAAGTACCCGCGCGCAATCATCTGCACGTCATCGGGTGTCACGCGCTCGTACATGGCATAGACACGGTTGACGGTGCCCGGATCCCCGGTCAGTGCGGCATAGTGGGCCAGACTCCCCGAGGCGTTGGCGG
>JAPUIN010000040.1 GCA_027297005.1 Acidobacteriota bacterium | reverse complement strand
CCTTGCGGGCGGCGATGGCGACCCTCCAGAAGCCGCTACATGGCAATGATGTGGCAATGAAATATATCGATCCTTTGTAAGTTGTTGAAAGCCGACGTAGCTCAGTGGTAGAGCAACTGATTCGTAATCAGTAGGTCGCCGGTTCGACCCCGGCCGTCGGCTCCATTTCTTCGATCCCGCGCCGCGGTGATCCAAATGCGGCCCCACATAATGCCCGGACACGCTCCTGGGGATGGCGCGCATGCTCACCGACACTCCGTTCCACGAATCGTTGAAGGCTGGGCCGCTCGTCTGCGACGGCGCCATGGGATCGCAGCTCTACGAGCGGGGTTACTTCATCACGCGCTCGTTCGACGAGGCGAACCTGGCGCGCCCCGATCTCGTCCTGCAGATCCATCGCGAGTACGTCGAGGCCGGGGCGCACGTCATCGAATCGAACACCTTCGGCGCTAATCGTGAGCTGCTCGCGCGTTACGGCGCGCAGGATCGGGTCCGCGATATCAACCTGGCCGGAGTTCGGCTGGCCCGCGAGGCCGCAGGGCAACAGGCCTACGTCGCAGGGTCGGTCGGCCCGACCGGCCGGATGTACGCGACCCTGACCGACGCCAGGCGCGAAGCGCTGGAGTCGGTCTTCAAGGAACAGATCGACGCGTTGCTGACGGCGGGGGTCGACCTGCTCGTCCTCGAGACCTTCATCGACGCCGCCGAGATCGAGGCGGCCCTCAAGGCGGCGCGCGGCTCATTCAGCGGCCCGATCATCGCGCAGATGTCGTTCAGTGAAGAGCGCAAGGAGATCGAGGGGCTGCCGCCGGCGCTCGTCGTCGACTTCCTGCGGGACCGGGGGGCCGACGTGGTCGGCGTGAACTGCGCCGAAGGACCGGCTTTCGTCTTTGAGATCGCGCGCCAGATGACCGGCCGCGGAATGCCGGTCAGCGCGCAGCCGAACGCCGGCCTGCCTCGCCGCCTCGACGAGCGCACCATCTACATGTCGACGCCGGAATACTTCGGCGTTTACGCCCGCCGGCTATACCAGAGCGGTGTCGCTCTCGTGGGGGGGTGCTGCGGCACCGGCGCGGAGCACGTCTCGAGGATCGCCGCCGCCGCCGCCATGATGGGAGCGGGCCGGGTGTCCACCACCCCCACCTCTTCCCCCGTGATCAGCTCCCCCGTGCGCCGTCTCCCGCCGATTCCGCTGGCGCGCAAATCTCCACTCGGCGAGAAGATCGACCGAGTCGTCAGGGAACGGTTCGACCCGAAGGGGCCACGCCGCCCGGCGCAGGGGCCCGACTCCTTCGTGGTGAGCGTCGAGGTGAATCCCGATCCCGGGCTGGGGGTCGAGAGGCCGCTTCGCGCGGCGGCGATGCTGAAGCGCGCCGGGGTCGACGTCGTGAACATCGCCGATGGCCCGCGCGCGGCGGTCCGGATGAGCAATCTGGCGCTCGCCCTGAAGATGCGTGAGGAGATCGGTCTGGATACCCTCCTGCACATCTGCTGCCGGGATCGCAACCTGCTCGGCCTGCACTCGGATCTTCTCGGCGCCTGGGTTCTCGGGATCCGCAACCTGGTGGTGATCACCGGCGACCCGCCGAAGATGGGTGACTACCCGGCCGCGACCGCCGTTTTCGACCTGGACGCCATTGGCCTGCTGCGGCTGATCGATTCCCTCAATCACGGCGTCGACCCGGCCGGCAAGTCGATCGATGATCGCACGAGATTCCTGCTGGCCTGCGGCGCCGAGCCGGCCGCTCACGATTACGACCGGGAGATCCGCCGGCTGGAGGAGAAGAAACGCGCCGGAGCGGAGCTGGTCATGACCCAGCCGGTCTACGACCCGAACGTACTGAGTCGCTTCCTGAACGATCTGCGCTCACTCGACCTGCCGGTCCTCGTTGGCCTCTGCCCGCTCGCCTCATCACGCAACGCCCAGTTCCTCCACAACGAGGTGCCGGGCATGCAGATTCCGGAGTCGATCCTCGAGCGGATGGCGGCGGCTGGAACACCTGATGAGGAGCGCAGGAAGGGCGTCGAGGTCACGCGCGAGATGCTCCTCCAGGTGAAGGATGACGTCGTCGGCGTTTACCTGATGCCCCAGTTCGGCCGCTTCCGCACCGCTGTCGAGGTGCTCCAGACCATCGGCTACGACTTCGCCCCCGAGGATCGATCCGGAGGCTGAGCCCGGCCCCGAGGCAACCGCATCGGGGAAGGGCTGGCGGGCATCCTATGGTGGCGATACATTCCCTCCATGTCGAGTACCTTTGAGAATGGTCGAACCGCCTCGGCAGAGGGGCTGGCGGCCGAGCTATCGGTCGCGCCACCTCCCTATCTGGACGGGGCGCTCGCTAACCCGACCTTTCATCCCAAGCTGATCCTCCTTCTGCTCAAGAATCCTCACGTCACACCGGGGCTCATCCAGAGGATCGCGTCGAAGCGGGAGTGGATGAAAACCTATGAGCTGCGCTCCGCGATCGTCCTGCATCCCAAGACGCCTCGGGTGATCAGCATGAACCTCGTGTCCCACCTCTGGTGGCGCGACCTGGCGCGCGTCATTGACCGGGCCGGGCTGGCGCCGCCGCTGAAACGCGCCGCCGAGCGGATCCTCGCGATCCGCGTTCAGAAGATGGCGATGGGCGAACGGATCACGCTGGCCCGCATCGCGAGCCGCGGCGTCATCGTCGTGCTGCGCGTCGAGTCGAATCCGATGGTGATGCGCGCTCTGCTGCAGAATCCGAGGCTGGTCGAGGAGGACGCCGTGGTGATCGCGGCCGGCCGCCGGACGAAATCGGCGATCCTGCAGGTGCTCGCGGAGGACTTCCGATGGTCGCCGCGACCCGCGGTGCGCAAGGCGCTCGCGCGCCATCCGGCGACCCCCTCCCAGGTGGCGCTCCGGATGATCGGTCTCCTCTCGCGGCGTGATCTCCGCGAGGTGTCGGTGAGTCCCCATGTTCCGGGGCTGGTGCGCGTTGCGATCGGCCGGCTTCTTCACAAAATCGATTCCGGAAGCGGCCGGAGGAGAAGTGTGAAAAAACCGCCCACGAAGAGCCACGGAACAGACACAAGTTGCTGAAATCACATGACTTGCTGTTGTTTGACAAACCCCATCCTCATCCTTATCATTCCCTATAGACCAAATGCGTGCAGCGCAAGGAGTTGCACGATATCAGGGCGGCAACGATGGCGAGCTTCGGCGAAACCCTGAAGCGCGAGAGGGAGTTGCGCGAGATCACACTGCGCGAAATCTCGGACGCAACGAAGGTCAATATCCGTTATCTCGAGGCCCTCGAGCAGAACAGATTCGAAATCCTGCCGGGAGGGGTTTTCAACAAGGGTTTCATCCGTGCCTACGCCACGTACATCGGACTCGACCGCGAGAAAATGGTCAACGCGTACCTCGACGAGATCGCTCTGCGCGACGGCGGCGACATCGACGCGGCCGGCCCAACATCCTCAGGCGTCCACCGGCCCGCGATGGCTCCTCGACGCCGCCATGCGCAGGAGCCGGAGACGCCGCCTCCCGTCCGCGGGACGGAGGTGCGTCGGGAACGTGGCGACGCTTCACCATTTTTTCAGCAGACCAATCTCCCTGCGAGGCACGGAGCCAATCCGGCCACAGGGACCGACGACCGATCCGGCCTGGATGGGTCGACCCGCGTTCTCGCATCGGTATTCGGATTGATTGCGGGGATCAGCGTTCTCTTCGTCGCGCTGAGCTTCTTCATCCCGCGCGGCTCCTCCCGGCCCACCGGTCCCGAATCGGATCCGATCGCCGCCCTCCACCAACCCCTCGAAAGCACGACCGGCACGGAGAGACCTCCCGGACCACCGGCGCTGGAAACGGACGGGGAAGAGAGCGAAACGACTGCCCAGGTCGCGGCGCTCGCAGGTGCCGGACCTGCCACAGACCTCGGCATCCCGACCAACACCCCGGGCCAGGGGGCCGGGCAGGACGATGAACTCCCGTCCGAGCCCTCCAACCGACCGACCGGGATGGCGCGGGAAGCGGCGCCGATCGAGCCTGCGACCCCGCCGACACCGACCGCGGCGCTCGTCGAGGAAGGTGAGGCGATGAGCCTCCGGCTCAAGACACGCGGTCGCACCTGGGTGCAGCTCTTCTGCGATGGGGACGAAGCGATCAACTGGGTCATGCGATCCGGCGACACGGAGGAGATGGAGTGCCGTGAGTCGATCCGCGTAAGCACCACCGACGCCTCCGCCATCCGGTTGTCGGTGAACGGCAAGAAATGCCTGTCTCTCGGCGAGGCCGGGCAGCGCGTCTACGGGTACACCTTGAGGATCGACGACTATCATCTCGCCTGCCACGGCCGCCGACGAGGTGCCAATGGGCGCTGAGCCAGCCACCGCACTGCCACCCGCGCGCCACCCTCTGGTCGATAAAGTCCTGGCGGGGGACGCCCAGAAGGGGATCCGGCTGACCGCCGCCCGCGGCAGCCTGCCGATCCCGATGCAGGACCTGCTCTACATTCAGATTTGCCTGTTGAAGGATGGCGACGCCGAGGTGGTTCAGCAGGCGCGCGCGAGCCTCGACAAGGTCACCAATGATTTTCTGATCCCCCTTCTACGGGACCCCCATTGTGACCCGATGCTGCTCGACCACTTCATGCGGGCGGACAAGCTGACGGATCGTGCCCTGGAGATCGCCATCGCCCATCTGGCGACACCGGATCCGACGCTGGAGCATCTCGCCTCGACCGCCCCTGCGCAGACGCTCGCCCTGATCGT
Source organism: Acidobacteriota bacterium (assembly GCA_027297005.1). The sequence continues at coordinate 837 of JAPUIN010000040.1, read as the reverse complement.
CATCAACGAGGTGCGGATCATCAGCAATCCGCGTCTCCTCGAACTGCTACGCAGCAACCCGAACCTCGACGCCGACAACCGCCGCCGCCTCGCGGAGCTGGAAAAAGACTTCGTCGGCAGGAAGTACGAGAAGGTCCGGGGGGTCCCCACGCCCGAGCCCGAAGTCCCGGCGGCACCCGAGGAACCGCTGCCGGAGGTACCGCCCGAGGAGGAAGTGCCGTTCGCGCTCCCCGAGGATGAGGCAAACTTCGAGGAGGATGTACGGGCCACACCGGCGTACCAGAAGATCATGAAGCTCAACGTGGCAGACCGCCTGAAGCTGTCGATGATGGGGAGCGCCGAGGACCGCGCCATTCTGATCCGCGATAGCGCCAAGATGGTCTCCTTGCAGGTCCTCAAGAGCCCGAAGCTGAACGAGCAGGAGATCCGCACCTTCGCCGGGATGCGCAGCGTCACTGAGGATGTGCTGCGGCGTATCGGCTCGCACCGCGAGTGGACGAAGAAGTACGCTATCGCGTACACGCTCATCCGCAATCCCAAGACGCCGCCGGGGATCTCCATGCCGTTCCTGGGCCGCCTGGGTACCAGGGACCTCAGGACCGTCGCGGGGGACAAGAACATTCCCGAGCTCCTCCGCCGGAACGCCCGCAACCTCTTCGTGGTCCGCACCCAGCCTCCGAAGAAGATAGGCAAGAAGGCTCATTGATGCGGCTGCTCAAATCGATCCGCAACCAGCTCGGCAACTACCAGCTCAAGTCGGGGATTTACCACTACTCTCGCGGCGAGTCGAAACAGGCGATCGAATACCTGAACCGGGCGCTCAATGGCAGCGACTCG
>JAPUIN010000004.1 GCA_027297005.1 Acidobacteriota bacterium | reverse complement strand
CAGCTCGGGATGGATCAGATAGCAGTGATAGCACTCGGAGTAGTTCTCCGCCAGCATCTTCCAGTTGCTCCCGACGGTGTAATGGAACCGCCGTGCCCGCCGCAGCGTCGGCATGCGGTAACTATCGAACTTCGTCGCCATCTCTCCGAGATGCTCCCGCAGGGGGACGGCGTCCGGGTCGAGATTGATGAACAGGAACCCGGCCCAGGCCTCGAGCCGCACCGGATGCCGGCCGAAATCCTTCCGGTCGAAGTTGCGCGATTCCTCCATATGTGGGGCACCGCGCAGCGACCCGTTGAGGTCGTAGGTCCAGGCGTGGTACGGGCACTTGATGGCGGTCAGGCCGCAGCCACTCGGCTCGGAAAGCAGGCGCGAGGCGCGGTGACGGCAAACGTTGTGGAAGGCGTTGATGCGCCCCTTCGTGTCGCGCATCAGGATGACGCTCGCGAGACCGATCGACTGCGTCAGGTAGTCGCCCGGATTCGGCAGATCCTCCTCCCGCGCGACGCAGAGCCACATCCTCCGGAAGATGCGCTCCTGCTCCAGCCTGTAGATCCCGGCGTCGGTGTAGAATCGCGCCGGAAGCGTCGTCGCCTCCTCGATCGGCCGGCGAATCGTCTCGAGATCCCTGGCCATCTCAGATGGATCAGGCAACGGCACCTCCAGGGGGGGTTGCCCCAGAACGCCACCCGATGCGACATCGGCCACGCCCCGCTCGCGAATCATTCCACCCGCCATCGTTCAGCCCTCCAGAAGCAATTGATAATGCTAAGGATATCAGGCGAAAGGCCTATGACTCAACCTGTTGCCACGATGCGGAATCGCATTTCCAGGGACGTATTCGAGCCATGACCAAAACCGCGATGGGGATTCCGTTGGCGCCGCCAAACCTGTAATCTCGACTGATGTTCTCGCAGCGCCTCCTCTGGTCCAGTCCGGCGAACGCCCTCTCGCGTCTGCTGGCCGAGAAGCGGAGGGGTGGGGGATCTCTTCTCGACCTGACCGAGTCGAATCCGACACGGGTTGGGATCCCCTATCCGGTCGATGCGATCAGTGCGGCCCTCGCCGAACCGGGGATCGCCGCATACGATCCTTCCCCCCGCGGCCTCCCTTCGGCGCGCGCAGCGATCGCCGCGGGCTGGTTGGAGGAGGGCCGCCCGGTAAGCGCGGATCGCATCGTCCTGACGGCCGGTACGAGTGAGGCATACGGTCTCCTCTTCAAGTTGCTGGCCGATCCAGGTGAGACGGTCCTCGTCCCGCGATCAAGCTATCCCCTGTTCGCCGATCTTGCGTCACTCGAAGCGGTTCGACCTCTCGCGTACCCCCTCCTGTACGATGGCCGCTGGCGGATCGATCTCGGCGAACTGGGGCGGCTCCTCGAGGGGGCAGGGGCCGGGGCGCGGGCGGTGATCGTCGTCAATCCGAACAATCCCACTGGTCAGGCGCTGACCCGCGACGAACGCGCCGGCATTCAGACCCTTTGCGCTCCGCGTGGGGTTGCGATCATCTCGGACGAGGTCTTCTTCGATTACCTGGACGGGTCGCGGCCCGGTCCAGTCTCGATGATCGGGCCGCCCGAACACGCCGGCCGGGAGCGCGCACTCTCATTTACCCTGGGTGGGCTGTCGAAGTCGTGTGGACTGCCGCAGATGAAGCTGGGGTGGATCGCCGTCGACGGACCTGCTGACCTGGTGCACGGAGCGCTCGAACGGCTCGACTGGATCGCCGATACCTACCTGACCGTCTCGACTCCGGTTCAGTTCGCCGCACCCCGGCTGCTGTCGCTAGGCAGGGGGATCCGGGAGTCAGTGAGCCGTCGCGTGATCGGCAATCGTGCGGCGCTCGACGCGGCCGTCGGTCGCAACTCCCCGTGCGAACTCCTGGCGGTCGATGGCGGCTGGTACGCGGTTCTCCGTCTGCCGGCGATCGTTCCGGAGGAGGAGTTCATACTGCGAATGCTCGGCGAGGAGGATGTGCTGGTCCATCCCGGCTATTTCTTCGACTTCGACAGCGAGGCGTACCTGGTGCTCAGCCTGCTGCCGGAACCGTCGATCTTCCGGGAAGGGGTCGAGCGGGTCCTGGCCCGGGCTATCGGTTGATTTCGTACCCACTCGACCAGTCCCCGGGGCCGGCAATCGTAACCATCTCGGCCCGCAGGGGTTCCGAGTCATCCATTCGGGCAGGGGGGGAATAATCGACCGGGAGCCTTGTTTGATTTGTCGTCCGGAGGGGGCTTGAGTATACTCCCCAGTCATCCGGGTCGGGCCAATGGGGGGTCGATCCGTAAATCCAACGACAATCCGGATGCAGCAGTCTCTTTCAAGGAGGATTCACATGAACGCCAAGAAGGCTCTGGGACTCGTGGTGGCGACAGCCGTCGTCGGCATGCTGGCGGCGGGGCATCAGTTCGCCGGCGAGGAGAGCAAGGAAGGGGAGAAGACCGTCAAATGCGCCGGGATCAACTCCTGCAAGGGGACCGGCGAGTGCGGCGCCGCGGACGGGAGCCACGGCTGCCACGGCAAGAATGACTGCAAGGGGAAGGGCTGGATCAAGGTGAAGAGCGAAGAGGACTGCAAGGAGAAGGGTGGGGAGGTCGTCAAGGAAGAAGAGGAGTAAGAGCCTGCTCAGGACGGATCGCCCGGGCCGGTCATGCGGCCCGGGCTCTTCTGTCCCGAATCCCGCTCCGAGCCCTTCCGCTCCATCCCGCCGGGACCATGATTCAACCCGATCCGAACCCCCCGACCCGCAGGCGAACCACCCGCCCCAGGGCTCTCCGTGAGCCGATCGACGGATGTCCGCGATCGATCGGCCATGGTGTCGGGCTGCGTAGCAACCATTACGCTCGCATACTGAACGGCGAGTCGACGCGCATCGACTGGTTCGAGATCATCTCCGAGAACTTCATGATCCCCGGCGGCCGCCCACTCGACATTCTCGAACGCGTCCGTGAGCGCTACCCGGTCGTCATGCACGGGGTGTCGCTGTCGATCGGGACGACCGATCCACTCAACGAACGGTATCTGGACGAACTGGATGCCCTCGCGCGGCGGATCGAGCCGGAGTGGATCTCGGACCATCTCTGCTGGTCAGGGGTCGGCGGCCGCATCGCCCACGATCTGCTGCCGCTTCCGTACACCGAGCAGGTGCTCGCCCACGTCGTGTCGAGGGTGCAGCGGGTGCAGGAACGTCTGAAGCGCCCGATCGCGATGGAGAACGTCTCGAGCTACGTGAGCTACAAAGCCTCCTCGATGCCGGAATGGGAGTTTCTCGCCGAGGTGACCCGCCGTTCGGGGTGCGGCATCCTTCTCGATATCAACAACATCTATGTCAGCTCCCGGAATCATCGGTTCGATCCCCGCCTTTACCTCGACGGGATCCCGACCGGGAAGGTCTGGCAGTTTCATCTGGCCGGGCACTCCGACAAAGGGGAGTACCTGCTCGACACGCACGATCATCCGGTGTCCGACCCGGTCTGGGATCTATATCGCGACGCGGTCCGCCGCTTCGGTCCGGTCAGCACGCTGATCGAGTGGGACGATCGGATCCCGGAGTTCGAGGTTCTGGAGCAGGAGTCGGAAACGGCGCGCCGTCTGCAGACTGAGATCCTGGCATCGCGTGGGGAGCCTGCCGGAGCGGCCCGGGCTGTCGAAGCGGCAGGGCTTCCGGGGATCATGAGGCCCGATGGGCCGGGGCGGCCATGAAGCCCGGGCCGATCGATCTGAAGGGTACCCAGAATCTGTTCTGGGAGCTGATTTCGGCGCCCGAAGGCGTCCGTTCGGCTCTCGAGGGCCTGGGCCGACGAGGCCTGCCGGCCATCGAGGAGGTGTTCGTGGGGGACGAGCAACTCCCCGCCGTCGATCGCGTCGACATCTACGCCAACATGTACTTTTACCGGCTCCTCGATGCCCTCCGGGAGGACTACCCGAGGGTCGAGACGGCGATCGGCGGGCAGGCCTTTCATAACCTGGTGACCGACTACCTGCTGCGGCATCCGTCCGGTCACCCCTCGCTCCGTTACCTGGGGCGCTTCCTCCCCGAGTTCCTGCGCTCGCACGCGGTCCATCGCAAGTTTCCGTACCTCACGGATCTCGCGGCGCTGGAATGGGCCCGCGTCGACGCCTTCGACGCGCCCGATACGACGCCGGTGACGCGCGACGACCTGGCGCGCCTGCCTCAGGATCGGGCGGGGGAGGCGAGGCTGCGGCTGATCCCGGCGTTCCGTCTCGCAAGGTACGACCATGATGTCGTCCGCCTGTGGCGCGAGCTCAGGGATCCGGAGGGGATCGAGGAACAGAGGGGGGGGACCGAGGGGAACGCCGCCTTGGAGGGGGCGGACCACCTCGCGCCTGCGCGCGGGCCGCGCAAGCTGAAGAGGACGCGTATCGCGGCCCGGATCTGGCGCAGCGAATTCATCGTGTACCACAAGGG
>JAPUIN010000399.1 GCA_027297005.1 Acidobacteriota bacterium | reverse complement strand
TCGGAGGATCAGAGACACCGATTGTATCCGGTCACGTCGCGAATGGACGCGGCCCTTCTCGTGTTGCGCATGATGGAACGGTGATCTCCATTCCACGAGAACGAATGGGATGGCGGCGAAAAAATGGCTCTCCCAGGGGTCGCGTCGATCGATAATGTGGCCCTTATTCAATTGAGAGGCGAATGACTGCGGCGCGCGGCATGCGCGGCGTGTTCCGGAACCGGCACGGAGCCCGGCGAAGAGGGGAAAAATAAAGAGAGGAGGCCATGGCGACCAACAGCTATGACGCGATCATCATCGGAGGGGGTCACAATGGCCTCGTCGGCGGAGCCTACTTCGCACGCGGCGGCGCCCGGACCGTCGTGCTGGAGGCGCGTGACAAGTGCGGTGGTGCGGCCGACACCAGTGCTCCGTTCCCGAACCATCCGGAGATTAAGGTGACGACCTATTCCTACGTCATGTCGCTGATGCCGCCGACCATCATCCGCGAGCTCAAGCTCAAGGAATTCGGCTACAAGGTCACTCCCTACGGGCCGTACTACCAGGCCTATCCCGACGGCCGTTCGGTCATGATCTTCCCTGACGATCACAAGCGCAGCTATGAGTCGATCGCGCAGTTCTCAAAGAAGGATGCCGAGACGATGCCGAAGTGGGAGGCATGGTTGAAAGGGGTGGCCGATGTTCTGGGGCCGCTCTTGCTGCAAGTGCCGCCGAAGATGGGATCGATGACGCTCGGGGATCTGGCCGGGCAGGCGCAGGCCGCCTGGAGGATGCGTAAGCTGGGAGTGCGCGGCGTGGCCGATGTCACGCGCCTCTTCTCGATGAGCGTCACCGATCTGCTGAATGACTGGTTCGAGTCGGACGCCGTGCGCGGGATGCTCACGGTGAACGGGGTCATCGGCACGTGGGCCGGTCCGGACGAGCCGGGAACCGCCTACGTCATGCTGCATCATTCGATCGGCGATCTCGGCGACGGTCATATGGGCTCCTGGGGGTTCCAGGAGGGAGGGATGGGCGCCGTCTCCGACTCGATCCGGCGATCGGCGGAGCACTTCGGGTGCGAGGTGCGGACCGGGGCCGCGGTACAGAAGATCCTGACCCGCAACGGCCGCGTCACCGGCGTCGCCCTCAAGAACGGCGATGAGTTGCACGCTCCGGTGGTCGTCACGTCGATCCACCCGAAGATCGCCTTCCTGAAGCTCCTCGACCGGAACGAGCTGCCGGCCGAATTCGTCACCGACATCGAGAGGTGGAAGACCCGATCGGGAGTGGTCAAAATCAACGTGGCGCTGTCGGAGCTGCCGAGCTTCACGGCCAATCCGGGCACCAACCTGCAGGAGCATCACACCGGATCGGTCGAGCTCTGCTTCTCGTCGCAGTATGCCGAACGGGCCTACCAGGACGCGCACATCGAGCGCAAGGGTTCGATGCAGCCGTTCGTCGACGGCACCATCCCGACGGCGCTCGATTCGACCCTCGCCCCGAAAGGGATCCACGTCTTCTCGATGTTCTCCCAGTGGGTGCCGGACGACTGGAACAAGGAGCCGCATCGGGAGGAGCTGGAGGCGTACGCCGATCGGGCCATCGACATGTACACGCAGCTGGCGCCGAACTTCAAGAGCGCGGTCATCGACCGGCAGGTGATCGGGCCTTACGACATGGAGCAGGAGCTGGGCCTGATCGGAGGGAACATCTTCCATGGCGAGCTGTCGGTCGATCAGTTATTCCACATGCGGCCGGCGCCCGGCTACGCCGACTTCCGCACGCCGATCCGTGGTCTCTACCACGGGTCGTGCGCCACCCACGGCGGGGGGGGCGTGAACGGCATTCCCGGCTGGCAGGTCTATCGCCAGGCGCGCAAGGACAGACTGATCGCCGTGAAGTAGAACCTCAGGGAGCCGGTCAGAAGGAAACGGCTCATCACCCGCCCTGTTCCGCCTCTGAGCGTCGGCACGATCTACTCTAATATCGAAGCAGCGGCCGATTGGATCGCTCGTTGAACCACGGGCGGGCCTTCTCCAGGGCGGCGCCCGTCCGGAAGACGGCGAGATCGTCGTACGTTTTCCCGACGATCTGAATGCCGGTCGGGACGCCGTTCGCCGCCATTCCCGAAGGGACGGCGAGGACGGGGCAGCGGCTCAGCATGTTGAACTGGTGCGTCAAGGCGATCCCCATCTCCGGCTCGATCTCCCGTCCGTTGATGCGGATTTCATCCTTCAGGTAGTTGAATGCGGCCGGCACGCGAGTCGTCGTGATGGTAGGACATAGAAAGACATCGTTCTGTTCCATCATCGGCCCAAAAGTGTCATACATCTCCCCGCAGACCTCGAACGCCTTCAGCAGCATGGAAGGGCGGATGCGGCGGCTCCGCTCGACACTGTCGCGGGCGTAGTCGGTGAGGAGATCGAGCCTCTCTCCGGCGAATTGGGCGATCTGCCCTCCGACCATGAAATCGTAATAGTCGAGCGCAGCCCGATCCACGCGCTCGGTCCAGCCGGGATTCACCTCTTCGACCGTCGCCCCGAGATCGCGAAGAAGATCCAGGGTTGCCCGGGTGTTCTCAACGATCTCGGGATCGATCTCCAGGTAGCCGAGATTGATTGACCAGGCGACGCGCCATCCCCGCAGATCGGTCTCGATTGGCAGGGGGATATCTATTTTAGGACGCACGGTGGCGATGTCCTTAGGATGGGGCCCCGACATGACGTTCTGCATCAGCGCGCAGTCGGCGACGGTCCGGGCCATCGGTCCCTGATGGTTGAACATGTCGAGACTGAACGGCAGATTCTCCGGGTTGCGCCCGTAGGGCGGCTTGTACCCGACCAGCCCGCACATGGAGGCCGGCTGCCGGATCGAGCCGCCGATGTCCGAGCCGGTCGCCAGCGTCGTGCTGCCGGCTGCCAGGCTCGCCGCCGACCCGCCGGACGAACCGCCGGGGGTGATCTCGATGTTCCATGGATTGCGCGTGACCCCGTGCAGGCGGGAGTGGGTCTGGAAAAGCAGGCAGAACTCCGGCGTCGCCGTGCGGGCGTGGAAGATCGCTCCGGCGCCTCGCAGGCGCTCGACGATGTAGGCATCCTGATCGCTGATGTGGTTCTCGAGCAGGAGCGAGCCCTGGGTCGTGCGCTTCCCCTCGATCTCCGGTTCATCCTTGACCGCGACAGGGATCCCCTCGAGGGTGCCCGGCGAGCGCGTGCCGCCCCCATAGCGGTGCTCCGCCTCCCGCGCCGCCTCGAGAGCCTCGTCGAAATAGCGATCGGTGAAGGCGTTAAGGCGCGGTTCGGTCTCTTCGGCGCGGGCGATCAGGGCGCGCAGCAGATCGACGGGGGAGAGGCGTTTCGATCGAAACGCCTCGAGCGCCTCGGTGGCCGGCAGGTAGCAGAGATTGGAGTCCATCTGTAATCCTTCGATTCGGGGAACGGGAGTATACCGCGCCCGCATGTCGGGCGGTGTCGACACCGAAGTGTCGAGGACTATCCTGAACTGGAAGCGCGCCCGGCGGGCAAAAAAAACCGGGCACCCTCCGTGCGGAGGGTACCCGGGCGTCGGGTCGCGCGGTCAGTCCCCGGTTAGATCTGCTTCTGCTTCGAGGGGTCCGGGACGAGCCTCAGGTATGGCTTCAGCTCCTTCCAGCCCTGCGGGAACTTCTTCTTCGCATCGTCGTTGTTCAGCGCCGGGACGATGATCACGTCGTCGCCGTGCTTCCAGTTCACCGGCGTGGCCACCTGGTGAATGCTGGTCAGCTTGAGCGAATCGATGGTGCGGAGGATCTCGTCGAAGTTGCGGCCGGTGCTGGCCGGATAAGTGAGTGTCAGGCGGACCTTCTTTTTGTCGTCGATCACGAAGACCGAGCGCACCGTCAGCGTGTCGTTCGCATTCGGGTGGATCATGCCATACTTGTCCGAGACGGTTCGATCGGCGTCGGCGATCAGCGGAAAATTCAGTTCGACGCCCTGGGTCTCCTTGATGTCGCCGGCCCAGGCCCGGTGATCCGAAACCGGATCGA
>JAPUIN010000398.1 GCA_027297005.1 Acidobacteriota bacterium | reverse complement strand
TTCGCGATCAACCTTCCCATCTCTCCCTCGCGGAGCAGACTCCGGAAGCTTCTCAGGCCACAGGGTTCGGGTCTTGGCTCGTGCGGAATGAGATGTGTACATTTGCAGATGACCATGCAGGTGTCAAGCCCCAAATGACCCTGAACGGTGGGAGGGTGCGGGTCTTCCGCAGCGTATCGTTCAGGCCGAATGACGGCCGGAGGGATGATTTGACGGGGATGGTATAGAATTTCCCCCCGGATAGGTTGCCCGCTGGAAGGCACCGGACGCGAGCAGCGTGGAGGGAACTTGGCCAACACCACTTACTACCGACGGGGGTTCGGGCTCAAGGGGGAGATCGGTCCTCGCCTGAAGGCTGACTACCACAGCGGCATCGTCGAGCGGATCCGCAGGGCCGGGGGTCGTCTCGAGACCGGCAATCTGCTGTTCATGCTGGCCTCTGAGTTCGGCTTCTGTTACGGGGTCGATCGGGCTGTCGAATACGCCTACGAGACGCGACAGCGGTTCCCGGACAGGACGATCCATCTCACCGGGGAGATCATACATAACCCGCACGTCAACAGGCGCCTCAAGGATATGGGGATCCGGTTCCTGACCGAGGCGGATGGGAGCGGTCCCGGGTTCGATATTGTCCAGGCGGGGGATGTGGTCATCCTTCCGGCCTTCGGCGTGACGACGCAGGACATGGCGGTGCTCCGTGCGCGCGGCTGCATCCTGGTCGACACGACCTGCGGCTCCGTGCTGAACGTCTGGAAGAACGTGGACCGGTTCTCGGCAGCCGGCTTCACAGCGCTGATCCATGGCAAGTACGCACACGAAGAAACGAGAGCCACCGCCTCCCGCACGAACCTCGTGAAGGGAGGTCGCTACCTCATTGTGCGGGACCGTCCGGAGGCCGACGTCGTATGCGATTACATCCGTCGCGGTGGTGACTCCGCCGCGTTCCTGGCACGCTTCCAGGTATCCTGCTCGCCCGAATTCGATCCCAACCTCGATCTGGGCCATCTCGGACTGGCCAACCAGACCACGATGTTGTCCTCGGATTCGCTCACGATCCAGGAGATGTTCCGGATCGCCCTGAAGGAGCGCTACGGAGAGAGCGAACTGGCCTCTCGATTCCGCGCCTTCGACACGATTTGCAGCGCCACGCAGGATCGGCAGGACGCCGTCGTCGATCTACTCACCGCGGGACCCGACCTGATGATCGTCATCGGGGGTTATAACAGCAGCAACACGACCCACCTCGCGGCGCTCGCCTCGAGGGAGATTCCGTCTTACCACATCAACGACGCGACCTGCATCACATCGGCGGCTCGGATCCGCCATCGCCCCTATGGCGCCCCGGGGGAAACCACCACCCACGATTGGCTGCCTGAGGGGCGGGTGCGGATCGGTCTGACCGCGGGGGCCTCTACGCCGAACAATAAGATCGGCGAAGTCGTCGCGGTGATAGCGGCGCTGCGCGACGCGCCTCTCGACTGAGCGAATCGGACGGTGGTCTCCCCGTCAGTGCACTGCCTCTGAATCATCATCGCGGTCGGCCTGGGCGAGGGCGATCTCCTTCCATCGCTGATCGAGGATTTCGCTGAGAGCTCGACAGCGTGCGCGCAGATCATCGATCTCCAGCAGCCCCTGCTTGAGAGCCGGTTCCAGGGCCAGATTTTGACACAGTGTGTTGACCACGACGCTGAACGGGACATCGTCATCGAAGGCAACGGGGCGGGACCTTTCGCCCGCAACCTCCTGCAAGAGAGAGGCGCACGTTACCAGCAGGCGACGCTTGTCCTCCTCGAAATCCGCTCCTTCGGCTCCGTTCCGATCATCGAGCCGCCGGACCGTGGCGACCCGATACGGCTGATCCTGAACGAATTCCCCGATGCGGACGCGCGCAAAGCCGCGCAGCCTGATATTGAACCGCCCGTCCGGCAGGCGAACCTCCTCCTCGATGACTCCGGCGCAGGCCGTCCGGTAAACCTCGGGATTGCCCTGGTAGTCCCGTTCCCAACCCGGTTTCAGGACCGCCATTGCGATCAGCCGGTCGGAGCGCAGGGCGTCCTCCGTCATCCGGCGGTAGCGCGGCTCGAAGATGTGCAACGGCAGCGTGGTGTCGGGAAAGAAGACGACGTCCGGCAAGGGAAATATCGGGACACGGCCTGCCGCATCCAGGCGTTTTTTCAGGTCCTCGAGCGCCGCCACGGTCACTCCCCCTTGTTCATCCAGCCGATGACCGGGAGGGTCCATCCACCGGCACCGACGGCCGTCTCGAACCCCGTCTCCCGCGAATTCGCTGTCCGGCCGAGCCGCGCTATGATACCGTGCTTTCCCTTCGCGGGGGGGAACCTTGGGGCAGTACGAGCGACATCTCTTCGTCTGCACGCACGGTGAATATTGCCCCGACCAGGGGTCCCATGAGGTCCTGCGCGCCCTGCGCGAAGAGGTCGCCTCGCGCGGACTCAAGGGTTCGATACGGGTGAACAAGGCCGGCTGCTTCAACCAGTGCGGCCGCGGCCCGATGGTCGTGGTTTATCCTGAGAACGTCTGGTATGGCGGCGTGGCGCCCGCGCAGGCCAGGCGGATCATCGACGAGCACCTCGTCGGCGGACGGCCGGTCGAGGAGATCCTGTACCGGATGCCCCCCGGCCCGAACAAGGATGGCGCCAGGATGGCGGAGATCCGAGCGAACCGGGGATCCGGGAGCGGGACCGGCGAATCGTGAAGGGAAGATAGGACATGCGCAAGAAACAGGTCGGCGTTCTGCTGACCCGGCGATCGGTGTCCGGCGCCTTGGCAGGTCTGGCGCTGGCCTCCGCTTATCTGATTCTGGATCCCCAAGCGCTCGCATGGCGTATCCTCACCGCTGCCGCGATCGTCTTTGCGGCTTGTGCGATTGGCATCCTCTCGGCTGTGCGCAAGAGGGAGGCGCTCCGCGCCCGCGATATCCTTGATCTACGCGGGGAACTGTGCGCCAGTCAGGATCACATCATGGAGAGCGACACGTTCCGGTCACTCGGCACCTATCTCGAGATCGCCGGCCACCAGATGAGCGACCCGCTGCGGCGCGTCCTCTCCGGTGCCGAGGAATTCGCCGCCCAACCCTCGCTGTCGGGCGACAGCCGCGCGAGTGCCGGAGCGTTGCACGAGAAAGCCCGGGAGCTCGAGAGCACGCTGCGTCACGTCGCCGGCTACAGGCTGACGAAGCCGGGCCGGGCACCGTTCAGCGTCAACACGTTGCTGCAGCACGCCCTGCTGCTCTGCCGGTACCGGGCCGGCGAGAAACGGATCCTGATCGAGGAGGACTATGCGATCGTACCGCCGGTTTTCGGGCCGGCCGAGAGGATCGAGGGGGCGCTTCTGAGTGTGCTGATCAACGCCATCGAGGCGATGCCGTTCGAGAGCGGGACCATCCGGGTGGAGACTTTCCTGGATCAGGACCGGGTCGTGGCGCGGATCACCGACTCGGGGATCGGCATCCGCCCGGAGCACATGGGCAGGGTCTTCGATCCGTTTTTCACGACCAAGCCGGAAAAGAACGGCGGGCTCGGCCTGTGGGCCGCCCGGCAGATGCTCGACATCATCGGAGCCGACATCCGCGTTGAGAGCGCACCCTTCAAGGGGACAACGGTCACCATGATTTTTCAGCAGGCGGCCCCTCTCCGACCGGGGCGCGAAGGGACCGAGCACCCGCCCGAGCTGTCGAGAAACACCGCGGAGGACAAGGGCAGGCAGATCGCCTGAGGATTCAACTGCGACGGCGCGAGAGAAGAGCGGCCAGGATATATCCGGCGATGCGAGGATTCTCCTTGAGGCGGCGCAGGGAGTAGGCGTACCAGTTGGCGCCGTACGGCACGTACACCCGAAGCCGGTGACCGTCCCGGCTGATCAGGTCCCGCAAGGGCTGATCGACCCCGAGAAGCATCTGAAATTCGTATCCGTCCCTCGCCAACCCTCTCTGGTCGATGAGACGCATCGATTCCCAGACCAGTTCCTCGTCGTGGGTGGCGATCCCGACGTTGAACCGGCGGTCAAGCATCTCCTCCAGCAGACGCACGAAGTTCTTACGGACCACCGACCGATCCGGGTAAGCGATGGAGCGCGGCTCGAGGTAGATCCCCTTGCACAGTCGAACGCTGGAACCCTCAGGCAGCGCCCGGACGTCCTCTAAGCTGCGCCGCATGCAGGCCTGAAGCACGACGCCGACGTTGTCAAGGCCGTGTCGCTTCACCTCGGCGAACAGCACCAGGGTGTCGCTCGTACAGCTGGAGTCCTCCATGTCAATGCGGACGAAGTTGCCCCGCTCACGCGCGCTCCCGGCGATTCGGATCATGCTCTCGAGGCAGAGATCACGATCGATCTTCAGCCCGATCTGGGTCAGCTTCACCGAGATGTTCGAATCGAGCCCATTCTCTTCGATCGTCCGCAGGGACTCGAGGTATTCATGCACCGCCGACTCGACCCGAGGCCGGCTGCAAACGCTCTCACCCAGGACGTCGAGCGTGGCGGTGAATCCGCGCGCGTTCAGCTCGCGGACGACGCCCGCAGCATCTTCGAGACGATCCCCCGCAATGTAACGTCGCGAGACTCGCCGCACGATCGGGCGCGGCACCAGAGGAAGGGTGCGCGACAGGATGGTATTGAATGCGGACACTGATCAGACCCCGGCTGGACGGGCCGAGAGTCTAATGGAGCACCCCCGGGACTGTCAAAACCGATCGCCGCGCCGTTTGACACCCCGCGCCGGCTTTGACTAGAGTGATTTGCTTCATGATCAGCATCAGTACGAGGTGACCATGCGCCGGAAGAGGCCCGCGGCGTCGAAACCGGCCATCGACGTCCTCCTGAAAGAGGATCGGATCTACAGACCGGCCGCGGTGTTTCGCCGGCAGGCGAACCTTTCCGATCCCGACATCTACCGCAAGGCGGCCCGCAAGCCGGACCTCTTCTGGGGCTCCGTGGCGAAGGAACTCGTCTGGTCCCGGCGGTGGAAGAAAGTTCTGCAATGGGATCCCCCGAACGCGCGCTGGTTCGTCGGAGGGAAGACGAATCTCAGCGTCAACTGCCTCGACCGTCATCTCAAGACGGAAGTGCGCAACCGGGCCGCGATTCTCTGGGAGGGAGAGCCTGGCGAGGAGCGCACTCTCACCTATGCCCAGCTGCACCGCGAGGTCTGCCGTTTCGCCGGCGTGCTTCGGCGCCTCGGCGTTCGCAAGGGGGATCGGGTCACTCTGTATCTCCCGATGATCCCGGAGCTCGCGATCGCCATGCTGGCCTGCGCGCGCATCGGCGCCGTCCACAGCGTCGTCTTCGCCGGCTTCTCCGCCGAGGCGCTGCGCGACCGGATCAACGATTCCAAGGCAACAGTCCTTATCACCGCCGATGGCGGATATCGACGCGGCGCGCAGATTCCCCTGAAACGGATTGCGGACGAAGCCCTCTCGGCGACACCGTCGATCGAGCATGTGGTGATTGTTGAGCGTGGGAAGTTTCCGGTCGACGTCGTTGAGGGGCGCGATCACTGGTGGCACCAATTGATGCAGAACGCCCCCGCCAGCTGTCCCGCCGAGCCGATGGACTCCACCGACATGCTGTTCATCCTGTACACGTCAGGCACGACCGGGAAACCGAAGGGGATCGTTCACACGACCGGCGGATACATGGTGGGGGTTTACGCCACGACGCGCTGGGTGTTCGACATCAAGCCGACGGACGTTTACTGGTGTACCGCCGACATCGGCTGGGTGACCGGCCACTCCTACGTCGTGTACGGGCCGCTCACCAACGGCGCCACGATTCTCATGTACGAGGGGGCGCCGGACTGGCCTGATCGCGGCCGCTTCTGGCAGATCGTCGAGAAGTACGGCGTCACGATCTTCTACACGGCTCCGACGGCGATTCGCACCTTCATGCGCTGGGGGAACGAATGTCCCGCGAAATACGATCTCTCCAGCCTCAGGCTGCTCGGCACGGTCGGCGAGCCGATCAATCCCGAGGCCTGGGTCTGGTATCAAAAATACGTCGGAGGTGGACGGTGCCCGATCGTCGACACCTGGTGGCAGACCGAG
>JAPUIN010000397.1 GCA_027297005.1 Acidobacteriota bacterium | reverse complement strand
GCACGAGCCCCACGATCTCGCTGCCCACGATCGACACGCCGTGGCGGGATGCCTCGCTCTGAACCATCTCGAATACGCGGTGAATCGGAGTCCTGCGGAAGTTCGTGAGGTTCATCGAGACCTGTGCGATGTTCCGCTCTTCGAGGCGCACCCCCATCGCCTTGACATATCGGAGACCCCCGCTGCTATGGCGAACCGCCTTCGCGATGGCGCCGGCGATCTCGATATCGGGCGTGGAGAGATTGATGTTGAATGCGATCAGGAACTCGCGCGCGCCGACGGCGATGCAGCCACCCGTCGCATGCACCCGCTGGGGACCGAAGTCCGGCTTCCAGAGAGGATCGCGGATCTTATCGGGGAAGCCCTCGAAGCCCCCCTTGCGGATGGTGGCGAGATTGCGCCGATGCTCGGCTGATGCGGCCGCCTCGTAGAGATAAACCGGCAGGTCGTGCCGGGCGGCGATTGACTCGCCAAGCCGGCGGGCGAGTATCACGCACTCCTCCATAGTGATGTTCCTGATGGGAATCAGCGGCATGACGTCGACCGCGCCCATGCGGGGATGGCCCCCCTCATGCTTTGTGAGATCGATCCGTTCGAGACAGACGGCCAGCAGTGACTCCAGCGCTTTGATCACGGCGTCGGGTTCACCCGCCAGGGTCAGCACGGAGCGATTGTGGTCGGCGTCCGAGGAGAGATCGAGCACCTTCACGGGGCCACTGGCGAGCACACGATCGACGATCGCATCGATCACTTCCCGCCGGCGGCCTTCGCTGAAATTCGGTACGCTCTCGATGATCGGCATCAACTCCTCTCCCAGCGCGGCGGCCGCTCGTTCACGTTGGGATGGTCCCGTTCCCGGCAAGGGCGGAGATGAGCGCGCCGGGATCGCGCCCCAGCACTCCCTCCCAGGCGTCCGCGAGACGAACCGCCGGGCTGCCCCCCTCCTCCTCGATCCGCCGGTCGAGGGGATCGAGGTACGCGGCCTCGCCGGCGACCTCCTGGCGTTTGAGCCCGTCACGCGCCAACTGGAGGACCTCGATCAGCAGATCACGGACTCCGACGTCCCGTTTCCCGGCCCCGCGTCGCGATCCGGCCAGGTTCGCAGCCATCCCGTCGCGGCAGATGCGCGCCAGCAGATCGTCTCGTTCCTGGAACGTCATGTCGCGCACGAGGGCCCATGAGGCGGTGCGGGAGGTGTCATCGTAGAGCAGGCCCTTCCAGAGAGCGGCCAGGGCGATGCACGATTCCGGCGTGCCGGAATCGCATCCCCGCATCTCGATATATTGCTTGAGGCGGACCTCGGGAAACAGGGTGGTTATGTGCAGCTCGAAATCGGCGTAAGTCGCGTGGGCTCCCTCGAATCCGTCACGGATGAATGTCCTGAATGTCGTGCGCCCGCCGGCGATCCAGCGCCCGTCACGCACCACAAAGAACATCGGGACACCGAGAGCGTACTGCAGGTAGTCGGAGAAGCCAGCGTCCTCCCGGAACACGAACGGCAGAAGACCACAGCGATCCGGATCGGTGTCTCGCCAGACCCAGGATCGGTAGCTCTGAAAGCCGTTACGATGACCCTCCGTCAGCGGCGAGTTGGCGAAGAGGGCGGTGACGAGGGGAGACAGTCCCATCGATATCCGAAGCTTTTCGGCGGCGTCCGCTTCGTCGGCGTAGTCGATGTTCACCTGGATGCAGGCGGTGCCCTTCATCATGGTATGGGCGAGCGATCCGCGGGTCGGCAGGTAGTCGCGCATAATGGCATATCGCCGCTTGGGGATCCACGAGATCTCAGCGAGCGGGCTGATGGGATGGCTGCCTATTCCCAGCCAGGCGATCCCGAGCGGCCGGGAGATCTCCTCCACCTCGGTGACGAAATCGTCCAGCTCGCGCTGAGCCCCCTCAAGGGTGCGGTGGACGGAGCCCGATAGCTCCATCTGTCCACCGGGCTCGAGGGTGACATGCGTCGTGCCGCGCGCCAGCGACATGATCTGTCCCGACTCGTCGCGCGGGGTCCAGCCGCGGGTGGCCAACGTCCGCAGGATGGTCTCGACCGAGGCATCCCCCTCATAGGGGATGGCGCGGCCCGTCTCGCGGAACACGCCCAGGCGTTCATATTCCACACCGATCCCAAACCGCTCGCGCGGCCGGGCACCGAGATGGAAGTATTCAAGCAGATCCTCTTCGTTGGTGATGACCGTTTCGGGATCCATCCGACCTCCGGGAGGCCGTTATCTTATCACCAACGAGAGATCGTATCGGCGAGGATGAGGGGAGCGAGGGAGCGTCGCGCGGGCCGACAAAGGACCCGGACAGGCCGGCCTCTTAGATCGGATCCCCGGGGAGCCGACCCGAGGCGCGCCAGTCCTCGTAGCGGAGCATGTACAGACGGGTCACTTCGTCGTACGGCAGCCCGAGGCAGCGGCTGTATTCGCGGAGGAACCCGCGGACGAATACCGGTGCCGGCAACTCTCCGAACCGTTCCTGCTCGATCGCATCGAGGTGGGCAGGACGAACCTTCGTCTCCTCCACGATCGCATCGAGGGTCAGGCCAAGACCGATCCGCACCTCGCGAAGCTGGGCGCCGGTTGCCGGGATGGGGCGCTGCGGTGCCGCCCCGGCCGGCTGCATCGCGCTGTCGGGGGCGGGATTCACGGATGCCGTGGCGACATCGCTTCCGCCCTTGTCGACTGCAGAGTCACGCGCGTCCTCCGTGGCGGAGCCGGTTGTGGTCTCCCCGGGGTCACCGGGCGGCGACGTAGACGGTGTAGTCTTCCGCCCTTCTGGCTCGGGCGTTTCGGCTTGGTGAATGAGACCGGTGAACCTCATCTGGTGATCGTAGGTGGCACGGCTCTCCAGGAAGATGAGGGTGCGATACGCCGCCTCGATGCGCGCCAGCATGTCCCGCAGTCCCTGAGCCTCGAGAACGGAAGAGAGGTATGTCGTCTCGGGATCGAACGTTTTCTTCAGGAGCTGGTAGGCCGACTGCACCTCCTTCGGGGTCGCCTTCGGCGCCACCTCGAGGACCTGGTAGTGATCGATCGCATCAAGATCCTCCCATTCCTCGTCCGGTTCGCGCCGGGGGGCTTCGGAGATGCTGAACAGGCGATTGACGGTCCCGGAGATGGCCCGCGTTGCTACCGCATTCGGGTACTGCTGTGAGAGCGAGCGGCGTTTTTGTGCCGACTTCAGGACGGACAGATCGTGCTCGATGATCCCGGCGACGTGCAGCGGCAGACCGAAGCACTTGCGGAAGCCACTGGTCAGTGAGCCCGCGGCCTCCTCGTCGCCCGGCCCCCGAACCTGGTTGAGGATCAATTCCAAGCGCGTGGCGCGGACGATCTCCGCGACGCGCCTGCTGGCATCGGGGTCGATCGCGCCGAGGCGGCTCATGAATGAGCGGAACGGCAGCCGTTTCGGGTCATGGCCCGCTTCGCGGATGCGGTCTTCGAGGTTCGCCAGCGATTCGCCTGTGAGAGCGCGCGTGAGACACCAGTGCAGATAGCTCTGGGCGAACAGATAGACAGACTCGAGCGCCGTCGGCTCGGGCGTGGAGACCAGGATGCCGAGCGTCGCCTCGGAGAACGCGGCGATGGAGGCCCGGGAGCGGCCCGAGCCGCAGTCGACGATGATGAAGTCCGCCGACAGGCTGGGGAACTGCTCCGCCACCTGTCGGACGAACACCACGGGATCATCCCTCAGCTCAGCCCCCTGCATACCGCCGATGAGGCGCAACTGCCCGGTGTTCGTCTCGCAGGCGAGCTCC
>JAPUIN010000396.1 GCA_027297005.1 Acidobacteriota bacterium | reverse complement strand
CACCGGCGAAGACGGTCGCCGCGATCAACATGGATGGGGCGAATATCTGGGGTCCGATGCGGGACGTGACGGTGATCGGATACGGGTTTTCCGAGCTGGACGATTACGTCGAGGAGGCGGCCCGTTTGCAGCAGCGTGTCGTGCGACCCGATCCGGAACCGGAGAAGGGATACTATTTCCGATCCGATCATTTCACCCTAGCCAAACGAGGGATCCCGGCGCTCTACACCGATGCCGGGATCGATCATCTGGAGCACGGAG
Organism: Acidobacteriota bacterium; assembly: GCA_027297005.1. The sequence continues at coordinate 4,364 of JAPUIN010000396.1, read as the reverse complement.
AGGAATGGTCGCGCGCACAACGCGACGCCTACACGGCCGAGCGCTACCACAAGCCGTCGGACGAGTTCGATCCCGGATGGGATCTGTCGGGGGCGGTGGAGGACGCGCAGCTGCTGTTGCGGATCGGATTCCGACTGGCGAACGAAGAGACGTTCCCGAACTGGCGTGAAGGGAGCGAGTTTCGCGCCACGCGTGACGCGATGTTCGCTGGATCGCCCTAGCCTGCATCTCTCACCAAGGTAGAACCTGTCCGGCCGCGCCGCACTCGGTTCAGCGCCACGGCCGGCCTCAGCTCGCGCCCCGTTCAGGCCCGCTTATCGAGAGCGTCCAGCCACCTCTGCAGTCGCTTGGCTGCGATATCCCGGCCTCCCAGGCCGAAGGCCAGTGCGGCCGCCACCGCGACGGCCCCCATCAGGATCCCGAACGCGAGGCTCACGATCTCGTCCCCCAGACCCATCTGCCTGAGGGCGATGGCGCCCGCAAGAATCGTAATGGAGACGCGCGCCGACATGGCCAGAAATGAGGCCTGCGAGGCGCTGCTCGCCTGGATCGTCTGCGCCACGAGGTTGGCCAGGTAGAGTCCGACCCCGAACACAACCAGACCGAGGATCACCTGCCCGGCGAAGACGGTGAAACGCGACACCAGTTCGGCGAGCGCCTGGAAGCCCAGCAGCCTCGCCGCCTCGATCGCCGCGAACAGCATCACCACGACGAGCGTCAGATATCCCGCAATCGCCGACGGACTGCGCTCCCCTTGCGGCGTCGACTTGATCAGCCCCAGTTTGCTGAACATCTTGTCGAACCCGGCTCCGGACAGAACGCTCGTAATCAAACCCGCCAGCAGGCGGCCAACGACGTAGGCAAGCCCGAGCAGGATGGCCGCCGCGAACAAGGCCGGCACCGTCTCCAACGCGCGGGAGAGCATATCGGTCGCGGGACCCGTGAGCGCCTGGAGCTTGAGGGCGTTCAGTGACGTGATGCCCACGGGTATCAGAATCATGATGTAGACGATCAAGCCGACCAGGCCGGAGAGACCCCGATCGCCCAGAACCTGCTTGAGCCCGACCTTGTCGCCGAGTTGATCCGCCCCGATGGTCGACAGCAGGTTGGTGACGATCCTCTGTACGATGCGGGCGATGAAGTAGCCAACCGCCAGGATGAGGACGGCCGCGAACAGATTCGGCAGGAAGCCGAGGATCTGGTCGGTCATGTTCTTGACCGGATCGAGCAGCCCCTCAAGAGCCAGCGCTCCCAGAATAGCCGGCAGGAAGAGAAGGAAGACCAGCCAGTAGACCGCGTTCGCCAGCGTGGCAGTCATCGTTGGCCGCCGTCCCTTGTCGAGCCCGGCCTGTCCCCCCACGCGCTCGTCGAATTTCACCGCCTCCAGGCCGCGGCTGACACCCGCCTTGAGAAGCGTGGCGACGACCCAGGCAATGAGGAGGAGAAGGGCCCCGCCCAGAATGCGCGGGGCGAATCTGGAGAGCTCGTTGAGGAACTGATTCAACGGCTCGGCCGCGGCGGGCAGCTTCAGCGTGTCGAGGAACAGGATCAGAACGAAGATCAACACGAGGTAATAGACGCCCCGGGCGATCCAGCGCTCTATTTCGATTCCACGACCCTTTTCACCAAGGATCCATACGGCCAGCTTGTTGTCGAGGGTCGTCCGGCGGAGCATCGCCCGGACGAAGGCGGCGAGTATGACCGCCACAAGCCATCCGACGATCAGGATGAACAGGGAACCCAGGAGCCTCGGCATGGATTCGCGGAGCAGTTCCGAGAGCTGATCCATGATCGGTTGCAGGTTCATTCCTCATTCCTCCTCTGTAAGCCGATCAATGTACAAGGCTTAGGCGCTTGACCCTCCCCAATATCGTCACCGGGGCGGAGTATAGCAAGGTTTCGGGCCGGGATCCCACCGGGAACCTGGAGCCAAAAAAAATGACGGCCGCACCGGGGAGGGTCGGTGCGGCCGTCGTGTGCGAGCGGAATCGCGACTCGTTCAGGTTCGGTATGCGCGGTGTGACGCTCGCATGTAAAAAGCCTTGTAGAAGTGGTACAGAAGCAGGCAGACCGGCAGGATCAGAAACAGACCCTGAACGCCGAGCCGCTCCCACAACATGCCGACGAGGATGACGACCGACCCGCCGACGAGATAGCTGTTCAGAGTCCAGGAGAACTTCTCGTACCAGACCCGGAACGGGTTGACGCGCTGGTCCAGCGCGACCATTGCCGAGTTCAGCCCGGTGTTGATGAGGAAGAATGTCAGCAACGCGTAGAGAAGCGCCCCCAGCGACGCCGGCGAGGTCACGTCGCCAGTTCGTCCTCCCGTCAGGTAGTAGACGTGCCCCGCGATCCAGACCGCAAGGACATAGTTGCAAAGATTGAGCAATGCCCTGTCAGGCGCCATGCGCGGGCGAGAGACGATCCAGTAATAGATCATGCTGATGGCTGCGACGATCATCGCCTCGCGGATCCCGAACAGCACGATGGCGGCGATGAGAAATGGATGCAGCGTCGTGAGGCGCGCCTGGTGCCCCAGATCGAGGGTATGGGGCGCCGTGATGCAGGCCAGGACGGTGATCAGGAGAAACTCGGTGCTCAGCGTTAAGACACCGTGCATCATCCCTTCAAACGCAGCGATGCCGCCCAGTGCCACGATGGTCGCCAGGAAAGTGCTCATGATCCCCCCTACCTGCACTGCGTGCAGAAATCGGCTCCACTGCTCTCGCCGTCGACTTGCCAGAACGTATCCAGGAGATCGACGGTGGAGGTGCTCTTCGTCCTCCTGCTGCCGCCACCTCCCCATATCACCCCGGAAGCCGTGATCTGATCGTTCTCGAGATCCGTGATGCTCCACGTCGCGGTAGAGCCGGGCCGGAAGCCCCAGATCAGCCCCTGCGTCCATTCAATGTTCCAGATCAGCCCGGTGTCTTCAATCGTGACGCTGCCGTCGGCCTGCACGAACGCATACGGCGAGGGGGTGAACGTCGCATGTCCGCTCGCCTGCAGAGCGGCCTCCACATCGAGATAGCCCGCGCCGGTCTCAAAGATCAGGTAGTCGTCCTTGCGCGCCGACGCCATGAGCCGCGCCTTGAGATCTCCGGGGCCAAGGTCCGGTTCTTTTTCGAGCATCAGAGCCGCCGCCCCGGCCACCATCGGCGTCGCCATGGAGGTGCCTGACAGCACGAAATAGTCGCCATCCTTGACCGCTTTGCCGGGCTCGTCCTTGTACTCATCCCGCAGCAGCGTCAGGCTGTGGTACTCGGTATCCAGGTACGATCCGTACGCCCGCGTCGAGACGATCCAGGTGCCGGGCGCCACGATGTCCGGCTTGACGATGTGGTCGATTAAGGAGGGGCCGCGTGACGAATACCAGGCGAGCACATCGTCGGTGATGGCGGCCGTACCGTCGTCGTCCATCGCCCCGACGGTGATCGCAGTCGGTTCGTTCCCGGGGGAGGTGATCGTTCCGAAGCCGCTTCCGATCGCGCCTTCGTTCCCCGCGGCCACGACCGTCAGGATTCCCGCGTCGGTCGCCGCCCGCACGGCGCGGCACAGCGGGTCGGTCCTGTACGACTCGAAAATCGGATGGCCGAGCGCAAGGGTGAGGACACGGATGTTGTAATCGTTTTTGTGAGCGACCACCCAGTCGATCGCGGCGATCACGTCGGAGGTGAACCCACTGCCGTCGGGGTAGAGGGCCCGCAGAGAAATGATGTCGGCCCCGGGGGCGACACCGGCAAACGTCCTGAACGAATGACGATCACTCGATAGCTTCCCCGAACCCGCGAGGATCCCGGCAACGTGCGTACCGTGGCCGTAGTAGTCGGCCACACCGGCCTCCGATCCGACGATCTCGACCTCGTATAGCCTGGCTCCGGACTTCGTCCGAACGAGGTCGGCATGTCCGGAGACGCCGGTGTCGATGATCGCGACGCCGACACCGCGTCCGGTGAACCCGCTATCCGTCACGAAATTTGATCCGGCGTTCACCGACATCCGGGCAACGTCGAGATGGGCGCTGACCGGCGCATCGAGGGAGACCCTCTCAATCTCCGGATCCTCGGCGAAGGCGGATATCTGAGCGGCGGGAAGGGTCGCCGCGTAGCCCTGGATCGATGTATGGAGGCGGCGCACCGCTCCGCCACGCCGGTGGAGCCGCCCGTAGTGAATCGAGCTCGGAGCCAAGAGCGTCTGGACGATCACCCGCACCTGATCATCCGGCGCGACCTCCTGAAGCCTGCGCTCCAGACCCTTCGAGATCTTCTTTCCGGCGTCACCGTATGCCGGCGGCACGGAGAGCAAAATCGGCATCGCGAGCGCCGCCGCAGTGATAGCGGCGAGGCGTAGGAGGCGGCGCGTGC
>JAPUIN010000395.1 GCA_027297005.1 Acidobacteriota bacterium | reverse complement strand
GAACCAGCTCCGGAATGGTCGTGGCGCTCGTCGATTTTCGTCGCGGACTCAGCGGCCGGGCGAGGTCAAACTCATCGGCCTTCGAATGGCGGGAACTTTGCTTCTTCATGACCATGTTCTCCCATTGTGGAAATGAACGCGGATGTTGGTAGCCTCCGGCGTTTCCCGGGGGGAGAATCACCGCTGGTCATGAAGGAATCGGCCGAGAACGGCTCGACCGGCTCAAGGGGTTCGTGACCTTGAACACTCACGAGCGGGCTGCTCATGTTGTCAGTATATATGATGTCGTTGATTGACTTCTCATACTTGATCTATGCAACATGCACCTTCGTTGTCGTTCGCCGGGGGCACGAGGGCATGATCACGATCCGCAAATCCGGAGACCGGGGCCATTTCAACCATGGGTGGCTCGACACCTATCACACCTTCTCCTTCGCGGATTATCACGACCCCGGGCAGATGGGATTCAGCAAGCTTCGCGTCCTCAACCAGGATCGGGTCCAGCCCGGCCAGGGGTTCGGGACGCACGGTCACCGGAACATGGAGATCATCTCCTATGTTCTGGAGGGAGTCCTCGAGCACCGGGACAGCATGGACAACGGTTCGCGGATTCACCCGGGGGACGTCCAGTTCATGTCGGCCGGTTCGGGGGTGACGCACAGCGAGTTCAACGGCTCGGATCGCGAAAACCTTCACTTCCTGCAGATGTGGATCCTGCCGGAACGATTCGATACGCCCCCCCGCTATGACCAGAAGAGATTTCCCGAGGAAGAGCGGCGGGGCCGCCTCCGGCTTCTCGTCTCTCCCGACGGCCGCGATGGCTCGGTAATCATCGGCCAGGATGTGAACCTTTACGGCGGTCTGCTGGGCCCTGGAGAGAGCGTCCGGCAGGAGCTCAATCCAGCGCGCTGCGCATGGCTTCACGTCGCGCGGGGCCGGCTGCATCTCAGCGGCACCCCCCTCGGCGCCGGGGACGGCGTCGGGATCCGCGGCGAGAGCCGTCTTGAATGCACCGGCGACGAATTGGCCGAGTTTCTTCTGTTCGATCTGCCCTGAATGGGCCGCACACCAGGGGCCTGTCCGGGTCCTGCGGCAGGTCAGGCGCAAGACCCTGATCGGCTCCTACCCCTGCTGTTTCTGAATCTTCGCCCAGGTATCCTTGAGGGTGACCGTGCGGTTGAAGACGAGGCGGTCTCTCGTGGAGTCGGGATCGACGCAGAAGTACCCCTGGCGCTCAAACTGGAAGCGCGAGCCGGGCGCGGCGCCGGCTAGCGGCGATTCGACCTTGCAGCCGGTCAGAACCTCGAGGGATTGCGGGTTGAGGTTATCGAGCCATGTCTTCCCGGGATCGACGGCATCGGGATCCGGCGTGGTGAAGAGATGATCGTAGATCCGCACCTCCGCGTCGAGCGCGTGGTCGACCGATACCCAGTGCAGCGTCCCCCGGACCTTACGCTTGTCCGGTGAGTCCCCCCCGCGGGTCGCTGGATCGTAGGTGCAGCGGAGCAGAGTGACCTCGCCGGACGCGTCCTTCTCGACGCCGGTGCAGGTGATGTAGTAGGCGCGGCGCAGTCGCACCTCGCGCCCGGGCGACAGGCGGAAGAATTTCTTCGGCGGGTCCTCCATGAAATCGCCGCGCTCGATCCAGATCTCCTTCGAGAACGGCACCTTACGCGTCCCCGCCGACGGGTCCTCCGGGTTGTTCATCAGGTCCATCTCTTCGATCCGGTCATCCGGGTAGTTCTCGATCACTACCTTCACCGGACGCAGCACCGCCATCGCCCGCTGCGCCGTCCTGTTCAGGTGCTCACGCACGGCGTATTCGAGATGCTGGAAATCGACCATGCTGTCGGCCTTCGCGACACCGATCCTCCTGATGAAGTTTCTAATCGCCTCGGGGGTGAAGCCCCGGCGGCGCAGGGCGACGAGCGTCGGCATGCGCGGGTCGTCCCATCCCCGGACGTGGCCGCCCCTGATGATCTGAAGCAGCCTGCGCTTGCTGAGCACCGTGTAAGTCAGGTTCAGTCGCGCGAACTCGATCTGCTGTGGGTGATGGATCCCGAGCGCATTGAGATACCAGTCGTAGAGCGGGCGATGGTCTTCGAATTCGAGGGTGCAGATCGAGTGGGTGATCCCCTCGATCGAATCAGACTGACCGTGCGCCCAGTCGTAGGTCGGGTAGATGTTCCACCTGTCGCCGGTGCGGTGGTGGGAAGCCTTCAGGATGCGATACATGACCGGATCGCGCATGTTGAGGTTTGGGTGGCCCATGTCGATCTTCGCGCGCAGGACGTGGGCCCCCTCGTCGAACTCGCCGTCGCGCATCCGCTCGAGCAGGTCGAGGTTCTCCTCAACCGAACGGTTGCGGTAGGGGCTCTCCTCCCCCGGCCGGGTCTCGATCTTCTCCTGCCCCTTCACGGCGGTACCGCGCAACCGGCTGATCTCTTCGGCGGAGAGGCTATCGACGTACGCTTTCCCCTTCTTGATCAGTTCGACCGCGAACCCGTACAGCTTCTCGAAACAATCCGAGGCGTAGAACTCGCGGTCCTCCCAATCGACTCCCAGCCACTTCAGATCCCTCTTGATCGCGTCGACGAATTCCTGCTCCTCCTTCTCGGGGTTGGTGTCGTCGAAGCGCAGGTTGAACCTGCCGCCGAACTCCTGCGCGATCGAAGAGTTCAGCAGGGACGACTTGGCGTGCCCGATGTGCAGGTAGGCGTTCGGTTCCGGCGGAAATCGCGTGTGCACTCGACCATCGAACCGGCCGGACCGATTGTGCTCGATGATGATTTTCCGCACGAAATCGACGGGCGCTGCGGTTTGTTCCGACATCCTCCACCTGGCCTCACGCGTGCTGCGGTTCGTTGCGGAACCTCGTTCCGGCGCTCCCGGACTGGCTTCCTAGCCTTTCAGCCGCCTGCGGTTCTCCTTGTCGCGCAGCCGCTCGAGCGTCCGCTCTCGTCCCAGCAGCTCCAGGGTCACGTCGATCGCGGGGGAGGCCGGGCCTCCGGTCGTCAGGATGCGCACCGGCTGCGCGATATCCCCCATTTTCCCTCCGGCCAGCTCCTCGGCCAGCCCCTTGATCGCCGCCTCGAGCCTGTCGCGCTTCCACTCCGATTGCGTGATCCCCTGAAGCCGCGCGATCGTCGCGTCGAGCCGGGACCAGACGGCCTCGTTGACGAACGCCTTGCTGACGGTCTTGTAGCCGGCGTTGACGTCGACCCGGTCGAGAAAGAAGAAGCGGCTCTTCTCGATCAGCTCCTTAAGTGTCCGTGCGCGCTGGGCGGCCTCGCGGATCAGGACTCCATATTGTGCGTCGTCGAATCGATCGGGATCGAGACCCTCGTCGCTCACATCCTGTTTGAGATGCGCGATCAGGCTCGCCGAGTCGTTCTTCAGCCGATCGACGATGTAGTCGTAGTTCATCGCGCCGAGCTTGACGGTATCGAACTGCGCTGGCGCCTTCCCGACCCGACCCAGATCGAACTCCGCGATCAGCTCATCCCGCGGCAACTTCTCCCGGAAGATCATCTCGCCGCCGTCGCCGAGGTGCGGCTCGGGGGACCAGCCGAGAAGCGCCAGGAAATTGAACAGGGCCTCCGGGAGATAGCCCCGCTCGCGAAACTCGTCCAGGTAGATGAGCGATTCGGGATCCCCTTCGCGCTTCGAGAGCTTCTTCCCCTGTTTATCGACGATCAACGGCAGATGCCCGAACCGCGGTGGCTCGACCCCGAGCGCCCGGTAGATCAGGAGTTGCCGGAAGGTGTTCGTGGAGTGATCGGCGCCGCGCAGGACGTGGGTGACCCGCATGTCGGCATCATCGACGGCGTTCGCGAAGATGAACACCGGCTTGCCGTTCGATCGGACGATGACGAAATCCTGGACCTGTTTGGCGGGCTGCGTCTGCTTCCCGAGGATCAGGTCGTCGTATTGCAGATCCTCCGGCTCTGCTCTGAGCCAGATCGCTTCTCCTGACGCCACGCAGGATCCACCGCTCGAACCGCCGCCGAACTGTCCCGTCGAACGGTCGGATCGGTAGGCGATCCCCTTCTTCAGCCACTTCTCGGCGACCTCCATGTGACGGTCGTGGTGTCGCGACTGCCGATAGAACCCCTCCTCGCCCTCCTCATCCCAGTCGATCTTCATCAAGCGGAGTGCTTCGAAGAGCCGCTCCTCCGCTTCCGGTGTGGAGCGATCCCTGTCGGTATCCTCGACGCGCAGCAGCAACTTGCCATTGTTGTGCCGGGCGAACAGGTAGTTGAACACGGCGGTCCGCAGGTTTCCGACATGGACCCGCCCCGTCGGACTCGACGCGAACCGGACACGGGCCTCTGCGTGCGTCGCTGCGCTCATCACCGGTTATCTAACCTTGACGGACCAGTTGCTGTGGCTCTTGAAGCGGGTCACCGTGCCGTCATCCGCGACGTCGAACACGAACGTCTCCCCGAGCGACTCGTCATCCTTTCGGATCCGGCGGAAGATGTGTTCCCCCGTCTTCTTCAGCTTCGTCAGCCCACCCTTCGGATCGCGGCTCCTGAGCCCGAGGGCCGCCAGGCCGTCATCCCAGCGGACGATCGCCGTCTGGCCCCAGATGGAATCGTACACTCCCACGTAGCGGTCGAGGCTCCTGTCGCGCTTCGGCGCACCCTTCGGATCGTCGAGCGCCTTCTTGATTGCCGGCGCGACTAGGTCGAACGCCTTCTCGGTATAGAAGCCGACCTCCGAGCCGATCGAGTTCGTCAGCACGATGGCGGCGATCTTCGTCTTCGGCTCCAGCCGGAAGTGGGTGTAGTACCCGGGGCACCCACCGCCATGACTGACGAAGGTGCGCTCCCCCACGTGTGCCACCGCGAACCCAAGCCCCCAGGTCGTCTTCCAGTCCGGATCGACCCAGTGGACACGATGCATCTCCCTCAGGGTCGAGGCCCTCAGCACCTCGTCACCACCGTCGGACACCAGCCGGAACTGCCACATGGCGAACTTCGCCAGGTCCCCGACGTTCGAGGCAAAACCGGCGGCCGGGGCGATCCCCCGCGCCTGGAACGGCGCGACGACGTCGCGCGTGCCGTTCCGTCCGCGTGCACTGTGCCCGATCGCCAGGCGATCACCCCGGAGTTCCTTCGGGATCTCGGTGAAGGTGTTCTTCATCCCCAGAGGATCGAGGATGTTCGCCCGAATGTAATCTCCGTACGGTACCCCGGACGTGGCGGCCACGATTTCACCGGCCATGGTCAGGGCCAGGTTCGAGTACTGGAAGTAGCGCGACGCCGGGTAGAGGGTCTCCTGATCTCCGAGCCGGGCCTTGATCTGGTCGCGGGTCGGGAACGGATAATTCCCGTCCGTCCAGTAGGGATAATCCGACTCCCGGGGAAGACCGGAGGAATGGGTGAGCAGACCGCGGATGGTGATCGGCCCGTCACCGGGATGGACGTCCCCGAGGTTGAACCAGGGCAGGTGCTCCGTGACCTTATCGTCCAGCCGGAGCTTACCGGCGTCGCGCTGCCGCATCACGGCGACGCTCGTGAACAGCTTCGAGATCGAGCAGATGCTGTAGAGCGTCTCCGGCGTCGCCCGCTTACCCGCCTCCGGGTTGGCGAAGCCGAATGCGCTGGTGGTGAGCAGCTCCTGGTCGTGAACGATCCCGATCGACATCCCGGGGATCCGGTTGATGCCGGCCTGATACTCGATCCATTCCTCCCAGGCCTTGACGGCATCGGCGACCCGCGGATCATCCGCGAGCCCTCGCGATGCACCTTCCACCGCAGGTGAATGCGTGACCGACAGAGCGGCGAACAGGACGATGGGGAGCAGCGCTCTCACGGGACGGATCATTCCCTTACCTCCAGAAGATCTTGTGCCTTTATTGAGTGGCGCAGTCTAGCACGGTCGCGGAAACGACTCCAGATACCCGCCAGATCCTCTACTTGATCGCCGAGTGGGGTGCGATCGTCGATAAGACCTTGCATTGCCACGATTTGGGACATAGGTTGAACCGGGCGGGGGTAGGTGTGCCCCTGACAGAACCGATGACCAGACAGATTGAAACCATCCGATCGCGAATCGTCGACCGCTCGAGGGCGACCCTGGTGAAGCGTCAGAAACGCCTGTTCCAGCCGACACGGATCGCGCTCGTTCCGCTCTTCGTCGCCATGGCGCTTGCCGTCTCATCCTGCCAGACGAGTTCCACCCAACGATCGCTAAAGGGGCAGGAAGAGCTGCACCGCGCGATCACCCGGAGCGAGATGGCGATTCGGGATCTCGAGGAGGAAAACGGCCGGCAGAAGCTGCAATCGATCGAGCAGCGGGCCCTGATCAAGCAACTCGAGCAACGGCTCCTGTCGCAGCACCAGATGCTCGACGATGCCATCCAGGAGGTCGTCCGCGTCAAGGCGAAGCAGCGGAGCCTGGAGAGTCGGGCCGAGGCGGCGTCCGAGCTGGCGGAAGCGGAGATCGCCCTGAAGGCATTGCGCGACAGGCTCTCGGATGCAAACCGGCCGAAGCTCGCCAACGCGGAGCGACTGTTGGTGAGAGCGAACGAGGAGTTCAACTCTCAGAACTTCGGCGGCGTGCTCTACCTGGTCAGCCAGACCAAGAGCCAGATCAAGACCGACATGCTCCGCCTGGCTGAGCGGGATCGGGGCGAACGGATGGAAGGCGAAATCCCCTTCGCCATTCCGCTGCAGCTCATCGTCAATACCCGGGGGAACCTCAGGATCGGTCCTGGCCGGAAGTTCAGGGTCCTCGTCACCCTCGAGGCGGGGACGCCGATTACCGGATATTCCCTGAAAAACTCGTGGCTGCGCGTGGAGAGCGATCAAGGCCGGGTCGGCTGGATTCACCGATCCCTGGTCAGCGCGAACTAGCTTTGGAAGCACCTCCGCGTCTCTGGACGGCGCTCGCCATCGCGACCCGGTTCCTTCCTGCATGCTTGCACCGGTAAAGCGCCACGTCCGCTCCGCGGATGATCGAGTCGATGTCGTCGCCGTCATCCGGGAACGACGCGACCCCAATGCTGATGGTCACCCCTCTCTTGCTGTGCGCTCGAAGATCCTCGACCTCGGCGCGGATCCTCTCCGCGAACCTCAGGGCGCGCTCCGGTTCGGTCTCGGTCAGCAGGATCAGAAACTCCTCCCCGCCATAGCGTGTTGCGACATCGCTGGCACGCAGGAAGCGCCGGATGCTCTCCGCCACCTGCCGCAGCATGTCGTCCCCCGCCTGATGTCCGTGGGTGTCGTTGAACCGCTTGAAATGATCAATGTCGATCATGAGGATCGAGAACGGATGAAGATGCCGCTGACAGCGCGCCAGCTCCCTGGATAGAAGCTCGGCCAGCTGGGTACGGTTGTGCAGGCCGGTGAGGCTGTCGGTGATCGAGAGGGTCTGCAGCTCCTCGTTCCTGACGCGCAGCTCCTGGTTGATCGTGATGTTCTCGTCCCGGAACTTGCGCAGCTGCCCCACCATCTGATTGAAGACCTGCGTCAGGTAGCTGACCTCGCTGCGGCCATGGAGCGGCAGGTTCACCTCCAGATCCCCCCGGGCGATCTTGGTCGCACCGTGGGTCAGACGGCCCAGCGGGCCGACGATCGTCAGACCGAGCAGGTACCCGGCCAGGCCGATTCCGAGCAGCACGGCCGCGATCAACGCCAGCGTCACGTTTCTCATCCTGGTGATTGCGGCATAGGCCTCCCCGTGATCCTTCTCCGCCACGATGCCCCACTCCAGATTTGGAACGGTCGTCAGCGCGCCCAGGACCGCGTTGCCACGGAAGCTGCGGAACGCGTGCGGGGTCATTGGATTGGCGAACAGCCACCCGGCCGTGTCGGGGTCGAGACTCGTGGTCATGAATGGGCCCTCGAGCCCGCTCGAGCTGATCAGAACGTCCCCGGCTCTCGTTGTCAAATAGAGCTCATGGGAGGGATCCCGGACGTAGCTCGCCAGTATGATCCGGATCCGATTGAACCTGATCTTCGCGACCATCGCCCCGAGAAATGTGCCGGTTGCCGAGCGGATCGACCCGACATTGATCACCACTCCGGCATTGAAAGTGTCGTCCCAATAGGCGTCGCCCAGGATCGTATCGCCCGACCGTGCGCGCTCGAGCCAGTCAACGGCCGGATCATTCACGCCCGGCGTCTTCCTGCTGCTGGCCACGACGTTCCCCTGCAGATCGAGAACGATGAGCTCCTCGTAATTGGTGAACTTCCCGCCGACCGTGCGCGCTCGAGCCAGTCAACGGCCGGATCATTCACGCCCGGCGTCTTCCTGCTGCTGGCCACGACGTTC
>JAPUIN010000394.1 GCA_027297005.1 Acidobacteriota bacterium | reverse complement strand
GGCCCCCGCCTGCGCGTCGGGCCGCAGAGCGCCGGGGCAAGTCCCGGGCCCGCCTGCTACGGTGCGGGAGGACCGCTCACCCTGACCGACGTCAATCTGCTTCTCGGGCGGCTCGATCCGGAACGCTTCGACATCCCGCTGAGCCTGGATGCCGCACGTGATCGCATGGAGAATCTGCGTCAACAGATCGCGTCCGGCACGGGGGAGAGGCCTTCGCGCGAGGCGTTGCTCCTCGGCCTCCTGGAGCTTGCCAACGAGCGGATGGCGGACGCTATCCGGCAGGTCTCGCTGCGGCGCGGCTTCGATCCGGCCGATCACGCGCTCGTCGCCTTTGGAGGAGCGGGAGGCCAGCACGCCTGCGCCATCGCCAGGCGTCTCGCCATGTCGACCATCGTTCTGCCGGCCGATGCCGGTCTGTTGAGCGCGCTCGGCCTGGGGTACGCCGTCGTCGAGCGCTTCGCAGAGGAGCAGGTGCTCCTGCCGCTCGAGCGGGCGCAACGATCCCTGCGATCGCGCCTCGTGCGGCTGGCTCGCGCGGCGTCCCGCCAGGTCGAAGCGGAGGGGGTGCCGAAGCGGGCGATCGTGATCCGCCGGCGGACCGCCCACCTGCGATTCGCCGGGCAGGAGGCGACGGTCGAGGTCGACCTCACGCGGGGCGACATCGACCTGCGCCGCAGGTTCCGGCGCCGATATGCCGAGTTGTTCGGGCACCGGCCGGAGAGACGATCGATCGAGCTCGAATCCTTGCACGTCGTGGCGTCCTCCCCACGTCCACGCGATCGGTCGCGGCGCGTACGTCATGGGTCGCGGCGCGCCCCCTCCGTGGGTCGCCGGCGCGCCGTCCTCGGGGGTCGGGCGCTGGCGGTCCCCGTGTTCGACCGCGAACGGCTTGCGCCCGGCGACCGCCTCGCCGGTCCGGCCCTCGTATTCGAGCGCCACAGCGCCGTCGTCATTGAACCGGGTTGGCGTGCCGCGGTCGATCCGGCGGGAGCTTTGATCCTGCGTCGGGTGGCGGTGCGACGCTCCCACCCCACCAGACGCCGACCACGCGCGGTCGAACTCGAACTGTTCACCAACCGGCTCGTGTCGATCGCGCTGGAGATGGGCGAACGGCTGCAGCGGACCGCGATCTCGACCAACGTGCGCGAGCGGCTCGATTTCTCTTGCGCCGTTCTCGACTCCGGGGGATCACTGCTCGTCAACGCGCCGCACATTCCGGTGCATCTCGGCGCTCTGGGGATCTGCGTGCGCAGCCTCCGTGCTGCGATCGTGATGGAGCCGGGCGATGTCGTCGTCACCAACCATCCGGCCTGGGGTGGGTCTCACCTTCCCGACGTGACCGTCATCACGCCGGTGTTCGCGCCGGGACGGGGCCGGCGTGCCGCCGATCCAATCGGCTTCATCGCCAGCCGCGCCCACCACGCCGAGATCGGAGGATCCCGCCCCGGGTCGTTCCCTCCTTCAGCGACGAGGCTGGTCGAAGAGGGGGTCGTGATCCCGCCAACCTACCTGGTTCGCCGGGGGTCTGCCCGATGGAACGCCATGCGGCGCATTCTCGAGAAACCCCCCTGGCCTTCGCGCGCCGTGGATGACAACCTCGCCGACCTGCGGGCCGCCGTTGCCGCCAATCATGTCGGCGCCGAGGCCCTCACGCGCCTCGCTGCCCGGCACGGCATTGCCTCGATGCACCGACTCATGGACGCCCTCCTGGATTTCGCCGAGAGGCGGATGCGCGAGGCTCTCGATGCGATCCCTGACGGATGTTATGAGGCCGAGGAGCGGCTCGACGACGGCACGCCGTTGCGCGTGGCCGTGACGATCCGCGACGGCCGGGCGGCGTTCGACTTCGCGGGCTCGGGCGGGATCCATCCCGGCAATCTGAACGCCACACCGGCCATCGTGAGGAGCGTGGTCATTTACGTCCTGCGCCTGATTCTCAATCAACCTCTCCCGCTCAACGAGGGGTTGCTCCGGCCGATCTCTATCAGCGTACCGCCCGGCATCCTGAACCCCCCCTTCGGCGACGATCCCTCGGAGGCTCCGGCCGTCGTGGGCGGTAACGTCGAGACCAGCCAGCGGCTCGTCGACACGCTTCTCAAGGCTCTCGGTCTTGCCGCCTGCAGTCAGGGCACGATGAACAACGTCCTGTTCGGCAACGAGCGGTTCGGCTACTACGAGACGATCGGAGGAGGGTGCGGCGCCGGCCCCGGCTTCCACGGCGCCAGCGCGGTTCACAGCCACATGACCAACACCCGCATGACCGATCCGGAGGTGATCGAGCATCGGTACCCGGTCCGGATCGATGCCCACGCGGTGCGCACCGGGTCGGGCGGGGCCGGCCGGTTCCGGGGGGGGGACGGGATCACCCGCTCGATCACCTTCCTCGCCCCGATGGAGCTGTCGATCGTCAGCCAGCATCGGGCGTCCGGCCCGTACGGCCTGCACGGGGGAGAACCGGGCCGCGCGGGATCCCAGCGGATCATCCGCGGCGACGGAAGCATCCGCGCTCTTGAGGCGATCGACGGTTGCGAAGTGCGCGCCGGGGATCGGTTAATCGTCGAAACGCCCGGAGGAGGCGGCTTCGGACCGCCCGATGAGGCGTCATGAACCGCCTGCTGAGCGTCCTGTTCTGGTCGGTGATCGCGGCCGCATTCATCGGACCCGGGACGGTCGCCACCTGCGCGTCGGCCGGCGCGCGATTCGATCTGCGGCTGCTCTGGACGCTCGGTTTCTCGACCATCGCCTGTTTCGTTTTGCAGGAGGCAGCGGCGCGTATCACGGTCATCACGGGCCGCGATCTCGGCGGCGCGATCCGACAGCGCCTCCGCGGCCGGCGCACCGGCCTCCTCGCGCTCCTGCTGGTGCTCGGCGGCATCCTGCTCGGGTGCGCCGCCTACGAGGCGGGGAACATCCTCGGCGCCGTCGCCGGAGCTTCCCTCGGCCTGCCGTTGCCCGGAACGGCAGTCACTCTCCTCTGCGGCGCCGCCGCCGCTCTGCTGCTCTGGTTTGGAAAGACGCGCAACGTCGCGTGCGTCCTGGGCGCCGCGGTCGGCCTGATGGGGATCGCCTTCGTCGTGGTGGCGTTCCATCTTGCTCCCTCCCCCGCCGGGATCGTGCGCCCGCTCCTCGTTCCGACGATGCCGGGAGGCTCGGCCCTTCTTGTTCTCGGCCTGATCGGGACGACGGTCGTGCCGTACAACCTGTTCCTCGGTTCCGGACTGGCCCGGGGTCAGTCGCTTGGCCAGATGAGGTTCGGACTCGCCGTTGCGGTCCCGATCGGCGGTCTCCTTTCGATGGCGATTATGGTCGTCGGCACCGCCGTTCCGGCACCGTTCGAGTTCTCCTCACTCTCCTCTATCCTCGCCAACCGACTCGGTGGTTGGGCGGCGCCGCTCTTTGCCCTCGGGCTGTTCACCGCCGGCCTCTCCTCCGCCGTCACCGCTCCTCTGGCCGCCGCGGTGACCGCGCGCGGTCTGTTCGGGGAAGGGCAGCCGGATCTCTGGACCGATCGAGGCCGCCTGTACCGCGCCGTCTGGATCGCGGTGCTGCTGGTCGGGGTCGGGTTCGGACTCGCCGGGACGAAGCCAATCCCGGCGATTCTCCTGGCACAGGCGTTCAACGGCCTGCTCCTCCCGTTCGTCACGGTCTTCCTGTTGATCGTGATCAATGACGCCGAGGTGATGGGGGATGCGGGCCGGAATCGCTGGTTCGCCAACCTGGTGATGGCGGGCGTCACCTTCGTCACGCTGCTGCTCGGCGCGCGTCTCTCCCTCGGTGCCGTCGCCTCCGCCCTCGGGCGGCCCGCTCCGGGCGGCGCGACGATGCTGATCGGTGCGTTCCTCACCGCCGCGCTCATCGCCGTTCCGATTATTCGCGGCGCTCGACGTGACCCTCCAGCAGCCGGGTGAATTGACAGCATGAGTTGGAACGGCTACGATCCATTTTCATCTTCAGTGATCTACATCCGTCGATAGCCCCCTTGGCGCGATTCTCGTTCGCTAGGAGCCTGTCCGGAGTAGGCTCCGCCCGAGTACGATCCCAGCGCCCAGGGCTCCGGGATCCGGCAAATGCCCGCCCGATCGCGATCGGCGGCGGTTCCGCAGGAGCGCACACTTGGGCCGGTTGATTCTCGTCTCCAATCGACTTCCCGTATCGGTCCGCAGGGTCGAGAAGGAGATCAGCCTGACGCCGAGCGTCGGCGGCCTCGTGGCCGCCCTCGGGCCGATCCACTCCGAGCAGGACTCGCTCTGGCTCGGCACACCGGGCGGCGAGATCGACGACGAGCGGCGGACGGAGCTCAGGAAGCAAAGGCTGATCTCGATCACTCTGCCGCGCACGCTCGCGCGGCGGCACTACGAGGGATTCTCGAACGGCGTGCTGTGGCCGCTGTTTCATTACTTTCTC
>JAPUIN010000393.1 GCA_027297005.1 Acidobacteriota bacterium | reverse complement strand
AACGCCCGGGTGCCGATGACGCGCCTGAGCGGCCTGATGAGCGAGACCTACGGCGTGGCGTCGCGTTCGTCACTGGATCGACGGTTTGACGATGCGGAGAACAGTCTGGTCAGCTTCGCCATGGAAACCGGCGGCCAGGCGTTTCTCAAAGGCATGAGCGCCGAAAGGATCGCGGAGGAAATTCTGGGCGACATGGACTGTGTGTATCTCATCAGCTTCGATCCCGAGGACTTTCCCACGGATCGATCGCTGCGCGTGCGCGTCGCGGTCAACAGACCCGGTGTCGAGATCCGGGCCCGGGGCCTGATGACGATCCGCAGCGAGTCGGGCCGCTTGACGTCGGAGCTGGAAGCGGCCTTTGCGGCGCCCGAGGAAGTCCGGGGCAGCAAGCCGCTCGGCGGCGTGATGATCCCCACCGGATTCGAAGGCGGCAAGTACACGGCGCTGGCCCAGCTGATCATCCCCGGCTCGGCGCAGCCCCGGGTAGACTGGGACGTCGGCCTTTCCTTGCTCTCGCGCAATCGCATTCGAGAAGCGGCGTCCGGTCGTATCTCGGTGCGCGGCAAAGACGTACCGGTGGTCTTCGAGGCGGTCGTTCGCCTGGCACCCGGTCCGTGGGAGTTGACGGGCGTGGCCCACGACTCCGTGACGGGCGAGATCAGCGCCTTTCGCGTCGAGGGAGACTGGCCGGATCCGATGGACGAACGAGCGGTCGTCGGGCCGATCGCCCTGCTTCAGCCGGTATACGCCGCATTCCTGCGAGACGGCGAAACGCGCCGCAAGGGCTCCCTGGGCCGGGTCGGCACGGAACCGATTCGCACGGACCTACCGACGGCCCTGGTGGGCCTGGTTTGCCGTAACCGCTCGGAGAGAGGAACGCTCTCGATCGAGCGGCGCCTGGTAGGCCAGACTCTCGTGAAGTTCCCCAGCATCGAGCTGACGCCGGATCGTGAGCGCTGCACGATCGTCTCCGACGTGATCCCGGCCGGCACGATGACCTCCGGGCTGTTCCGCTACGAGCTGGTCGTGAGCAACGAGGAAGAGGATGTGGCTTCGGGCATCCGCGAACTGGCCGCCCTTGAGCCAAACCCGTAGGCCGGACATCGGATCGGATCCGTTCCTGTTTGGCCCCGGGTCCGAGATGTGGCGAATCAACCGCGAGCGGTGCGGGTTGATCTACGGCCCGGCCGCGGCGATCCTGCAGATCGCGCATCCCCGGATCGCGCAGGGCGTGCATGACCACAGCGATTTCCGGACGGACACCCTGGGCCGACTGCGGCGCACGCTACGGGGAACCAATCGGATCGCGTTCGGCCGGTTGTCCGAAGCCGAAGCGATGAGACAGCGGCTGGCCGCCGTGCACCGGAGCGTCGTCGGAACCGTCTCGCCCGAAATCGGTGGGCCGCGCGGCTACTCCGCGTTCGAACCGGACCTGCAGCTGTGGGTCCTGGCGACTCTGGTGATCGGGGCCGTAAACGGATACGAGCTGATCCACGGTCCGCTGCCCGTCGCCCGGAAAGAGACCTTCTATCGAGAGATGTGCCGCTTCGGAACCTACTTCGGAGTAGAGCAGTCCGGATGCCCCGCGGGATGGGTCGCGTTCGAGAGCTACTACCGGGGCGTGGTGCAGAGTGACCTGCTCGGCAGCCATCCGATCTGCAGCAGCCTGGCCCGGGGGATCGTTCATCCACGGGACTCCTTCGGAACGCGACTACTGGGGCGCGCGATGGATTTCCTTCCGCTGGAGACGCTGCCGGCCAGGGTTCGGGAGCGGCTCGGGCTGCGCTCGACAGCCTGGAGCCGTATTCGAATGCGTCTCCTCCGCCGCGTGCTGCCGACACTGTTTCCCGTTCTCCCCGCCCGCTTGCGCTTCCACCCGGAGTATCTCGCCGCGATTCGCAGTTCGTAGGCGAGGTGTCAGGCGCTGTCCGGGTAGCGGAAGTCGCGCCAGCTCACCCGATAGAACATCGAGTACAGAATCGGTACGATGCCCAGAGTCAGGACCGTGGCGAAGATCAGCCCGAAGATGATCGCGATGGCCATCGGGCGATACATCACGCCTCCCCCGAGCCACAGCGGAACCAGACCGCCGACGGTCGTCACCGTGGTCAACAGGATCGGCCGCAGGCGCCTCTGCGCGGACTCGATAACCGCGCGTGCGGGCGATCGTCCGTTCTGTTCGATCTCGATCTTGATCCGATCCAGCAGCACGATACCGTTGTTGATCACGATCCCGGCCAGAGCGATGATGCCCAGGAGCGTCATGAAGCCGAAGTAGGAGCGGGCCACGATCAGCCCGAACACCACGCCGATCACGCTCAGCGGAATCGTCAACAGGATGATCGTAGGCTTGCGGATCGAGTTGAACTGGGCCACGAGCAACAGCACTATGATCAGTGCCGCATACGGGAGTTTGGCGTTGATCGACGCGTTGGATTCACCGGAAGATTCTGCTTCTCCACCGAACTCCCACGAGTAGCCGAGACCCCAGTTCTTCTGTTGCTCCTCGAGCCACGGAGCGAGCTGCGCGTTGACCTCGACCGCGGTCACGCCGGGGCGCAGAGCGGCCTCGACCGTGACCGTCTTCAAACGGTTGTAGCGTTTGATCCTGGAGGGCTGCCACACGACCTCGATGTCGGCAACTTGTTTCAACGGCACCGCCTGTCCGGTCGACTGGGCGTAGACGTTGAGTGACTCCAGCCTGTCGATGTTCTGACGTTCCGCCGCGATCGAGCGCAGGGTGATCGGAATCAGCTTGTCCTCTTCGCGGAAGGAGGT
>JAPUIN010000392.1 GCA_027297005.1 Acidobacteriota bacterium | reverse complement strand
CCCGATCCGGGGAGGGGTGCGAGTCTCCGGCAAGGCGGGCCGGACCGGGATCGGGTTTCTTACCATGCAGACCGACGAGGTGCCGGGGGTCGCGGAGGGGAACAACTACAGCGTCATTCGCATGAGCCGTGAGCTGCCGCGGCGTTCCTCCTTCGGCTGGATCGCCACCAACCGGCAGGGGACGGGCGATCATCTCCTGCAGAACGAGTACAACCGCTCGATCGGCCTCGACGGGCGATTGGGGATCGGGCGGTATGGAAATGTTTCCGGGTTCGTGGCGAAGACCTACTCCCCCGATCGCGACGACAAGGATCATTCCTTTCGCATCGGGTCCGACTACAGATCGGAGGGCTGGTTCCTGGGGATGAACTACACCGAGGTCCGCGAGGATTTCAATCCGGAGATGGGATTCCTGAGACGCACCGCCTATCGCAAGGCCGACGGTGTGATTTTCTACCGATACCGTCCCGACAATTTTTTGGGGCTTCAGGAGGTGCGTCCACATATCTCCTACCGGGGGTTCTGGGACTTCGACGGGTTTCAGGAGACGGGATTCGTCCACATCGACAATCACTGGGAATGGAAGAACGGGCACGAGATTCACACCGGGATCAACTTCACCAAAGAGGGCGTCAAGGAGAAGTTCGAGATCTTTCCGGGGTTCGACATGACGCCGGGAATCGAGGTGATGCCGGGGACCTACGACAACCGTGAGTTTCAGTTCGTCGCCTTCACCAATCAGGGGGCGCCGCTGAGCTTCAGGCTCCGCTCGACGATCGGCGGGTTCTTCGGCGGCGACCGGGTCTCGCTCTCCCCGTCTCTGACGTGGCGTGTCGGCAAGACGTTCAACGGCTCGGTGGCCTGGACGTGGAACGACATCGATCTCCCCGAGGGGGACTTCATCACGAACCTGGGCCGCCTGCGGGTCTCTTACTCGTTTACACCGAAGGTGTTCCTGCAGCTTCTCGCCCAGTACAACGATAAGGCCGACCACTGGTCGACCAACCTGCGCTTCGGCTGGTTGCAGACGGCCAACATCGGGCTGTTCGTCGTCTACAATGAGGTGCGCGGCTTCGATGCCAGCGACCTCGAGCGGCCCGCTCGAACCTTTATCGTCAAGCTGAGCCGGCAGTTCGATTTGCTCAGATAGACCTTCGGCACGCATGGTGAATGCGGCAGCACCGTCACGATCAGATGAGCGACCCCTGCTCGATGAGAGGATGTGGACGATGAGCGATCAGGTGATTCAGATGGATGAGTACGGATCTCGATCGACGGATCGGCGCTCGTTCCTGCGCTGGATCGGCGCGGCAGGGATCGCCGTGCAGACGGGTGCCCTCGCCACTCCCCTGCTGCTGCGCGCCTCGACCGGGAAAGAGCCTGGAACATCGATCGCGCGCCTGAGCTCGAACGAGAATCCGTACGGCCCGTGCGAGGCGGCGCGGCGGGCCATCGCCGACGCGCTCGACCGTGCCAACCGCTATCCGATGGAGGAGTACGAGGAGCTGATTGACGCCCTGAGTAAGAAGCACGATCTCGATCCCGCCCGCATCCACCCCGGCGCCGGCTCGACCGAACTGTTGCGTGCCGCCGTCGGGGCGTACGCCGCGGGCGGGCGCCTGGTCGCGGCCGACCCGACCTACGAGGACCCGTTCTACTACTCGTCCCCGTTCGACGTGACCAAGGTGCGCGTCCCGCTCGACAAAGATGGAGCCCACGATCTCCCCGCCATGGAGCGCGCCGCCTCGGCCGGGGCCCGCCTCGTCTACGTCTGCAACCCGAACAATCCGACCGGGACGATCGTGGATGGTGCGCGACTGGAGGCCTTCGTTCGCCGCGTGTCGCGGAGCTCCCTCGTCCTCGTGGACGAGGCGTACCATGACTACATCGAAGACGAACGCTACCGGAGCATGGTACCTCTCGTCCGGGAGGGCCTCCCGGTGATCGTGACCCGCACCTTCTCGAAGATCTACGGCATGGCGGGCCTGCGCCTCGGCTACGGGCTGTTCGGCACGGAGGAGCTCGCCGATCGACTTCACGCTCACCTGTCGTTCGCCGGCGCGAGCGTCGTGGCGATACGCGCCGGCCTCGCGAGCCTCGCCGACGTCGAATTTCAGACCTACTGCCGCAAACAGAACGCAAAGACGAGGCGCTTCCTGATCGCGGCGCTCAAAGAACGCGGCTACCGGGTGTTCCCGTCACACACCAATTTCGTGATGTTCCGGCTCGGCACCGACGTCCGTGAACTCAGGAAGGCGATGGCCGCCCGCGGCGTCCGGATCGGCCGACCGTTCCCCCCGATGACCGACCACAGCCGCGTCAGCCTCGGCACGATGGCCGAACTCGAAAGGTTCGTGGAGGAACTCGATCGCTGGCGAAAGTCCCGGGCCGCCTGACGATTCTCGTTCATCCGGGGAACCCGAAGGCGGGGCCGGTGTCTAAGCCCGGCGATGGAGACGAAACGACCTTCCGAATCGAGGATTTCCAGGCTGGCGGCTTTATGCCGCGACCCTCGCCACTATCAGATCCTGATCCTCTCGCTCCTTCATTTATATAGCCTGCTCCGGCTCGATTTCGGAATCGTGATCGGGCGCGTCCCTGTCCTCCTGGGAATCGCCCTCGCGACCCAGGCATTCTGGACGGAACGCAGGCGGCTCCCCCGCTTCGATCCCAGAAGCCCCCTGATCTCGGCCCTCTCACTCAGCCTGCTCCTCAGGACCGATTCGTCGATCCTGGCCGCCCTCGCGGCGGTCGTGACGATCTCGAGCAAATTCCTGATCCGCTGGCGCGGCAAGCACATCTTCAACCCCACCAACTTCGGCATCGCGGTCATGGCGCTGCTGACCGGGCAGGTCTGGGTCTCGCCCGGGCACTGGGGAACGGGCGCCTGGTTCGGATTCCTTCTCGCCTGCCTCGGGGGCATCGTGGTGAACCGCGCCGCCCGTATCGACGTGACCTTCGCCTTTCTCGGCACTCACGCCGCGCTGCTCCTTCTGCGCGCATGGTGGCTCGGGGATCCGATCGGCATCCCGCTGCATCAACTGCAGAGCGGCGCGCTGCTGATCTTCGCCTTCCTCATGATCTCCGATCCGAAGACCACACCCGATTCCCGCGCCGGACGGGTGCTGTTCGCCCTGCTGGTCGCCCTCGGCGGATACGGTGTGCAGTTCGGGCTCTACCGCCCGAACGGTCTTTTCTATTCCCTCACGTTCTTCTGCTGTCTGGTTCCCGCCATCGATCGTCTGCTTCCCGGCACCCGCTACCAATGGAGCCGGCCAGCCCTCTCGATAGCGTTCCTCAATCCGTTCGGATTCAAGAAACAGGAGGTTCTCATGAAACGCGCCGTGCTCTCTCTCATCTTCATGTCAATTCTGCTGCTCGCACCAGGATCGGCTTTCGCCTTCTGCGGCTTTTACGTCTCCCGGGCCGAGACGCGCCTGTTCAACAAGGCGTCCCGGGTTGTCCTGGTCAGGGACGGCGACCGCACCGTCGTGACGATGGCCAGCGATTTTCGCGGCGACCCGGAGGAGTTCGCCATCGTCATCCCGGTTCCGACCTTCATCGAGCGGGAGCAGATTCATGTCACCGACAACGCCCTCCTCGATCACCTCGACGCCTACTCGGCGCCGCGACTGGTGGAGTACTTCGACGGCAACCCGTGCGTCGTGTACGCCAGGAAATCGAGAGCGATCAGCACCCTCGATATGGCGGAGGAGAAGGAGGGCCGGGAGTTCGACAGGAGCCTCTGCGTGACGGAGGAGGCCGAGTACACCGTCGGTGAATATGACATCGTGATCCTCTCCGCGAAGGAGAGCCGCGGGCTCGAGACCTGGCTGAAGGAGAGCGGCTACCGCATCCCGCCGGGCGCCTCGCGCGTTCTCGGCAGCTACCTCAAGCAGGGCCTGCACTTCTTCATCGCGAAGGTGAATCTGAAGGAGCAGGCGAAGCTCGGCTACAGCTACCTCCGGCCGATCCAGGTCGCCTTCGAGACGCCCAAGTTCATGCTGCCGATCCGCCTCGGCACCGTGAACGCCGACGGGCCCCAGGACCTGGTCGTCTTCGCCCTCACCCGAAAGGGGCGCGTCGAGACGACCAACTACCGGACCGTGAAGCTCCCCAGCGGCATGGATCTGCCGGCTTACGTGAAGGACGAGTTCGCCGATTTCTACCGCGACATGTTCAAAACGGCGGTGCGCAAGGAGAACAGGCGGGCGGTCTTCCTCGAGTACGCGTGGGACATGGGCTGGTGCGATCCGTGCGCCGCCGATCCACTCTCTGC
>JAPUIN010000391.1 GCA_027297005.1 Acidobacteriota bacterium | reverse complement strand
TGCCGGGGAGATCGATGATGCGCAGCGTCCTCAACCCCTCGACGCGCTCCACGACCACCATGTGCCTGGCGAACAGCTCGACGTTATCGAAGTAGATCTCGGGGCGGTGGGGGATCACCTCGGTCCAGCTCTTCTTCGAATGCTCGGCGGTCGTCGTCTTCATCAACTTGAAGTTCACAGCACCGTCGTTGGTGCGGATGTAGAAATCATTCCCCCAGTGCTCGACGGCGTATTCCATCCCCTGCTGGCGGCGGTGGATGAGGGTGAAGCGACCGGACGGTTCGTCGGCGTCGAGGAAACGCACCTCGGTCGTGACGGCGCTGGAGAGGTAGAGCATCAGGTAGCGATCGTTTTTGGTCTTATAGATGCTCAGGAAGTAACGGTCATCGTCCTCCTGGTAGATCAGCTCGTCGCCGGCCGGATCGTTCCCCAGGGTGTGGCGGTAGAGGCGGTAGGGGCGGTGCGCCGGGTCGAGCGTGCTGTAGAAGATCGTCTTATTGTCGTTCCCCCATTCAACCGAGAAGGTATCGGGGATCCGATCGGGTAGGAGCTCCCCGGTCGCGAGATCCTTGATGACCAGCGTGTAGCGTTCGTTCCCCTCGGTGTCGGTCGAGTAGGCGACGAGCGAGTGGTCGAGGCTGATATCGTAGGCGCCGAGGTCGAAGTAGGGGTGCCCCGCGGCGAGGACGTTCTCGTCGATCAGGATCTCCTCCTCGCCGTCCGGACTTCCCTTCCTGCGGCAGCGGATCCGGTACTGCTTCCCCTCCTCGGTGCGCGAGTAATACCAGTACGAGTCCTTGCGCGCTGGCACGGTGAGATCGGTCTCCTTGATCCTGCCGACCATCTCCTTGTAGAGAGCGTCCTTGAGCCCCTCGGACGGCTTCATGACGGCGGCCGTGTAGTCGTTCTCCGCCTTCAGATAGGCGAGGACCTTCGGGTCGTCGCGACGCCGCAGCCAGAAGTAGTCATCCCGCACCTCGTGACCGTGGCGGGTTTCGACGTGGGGGATCTTCTCGGCGATCGGAGGATTCACGGACCTGTCGAACTCTGCGGGCGGCCGCGGGGATCCCGGGGCGCACGCAGAGATGATGAGAAGCGCCACCGGGAGCAGCAACCCCCGTCGGCATGTCGAGAGCACTCACAACTACTTGCCCAGATTCCTATCGTCCAGCACCCCGGCAACCGGCGCACCGAGCAGAGGACCGATCCGGTACACGATAACGAAAACTCCCGCGCTGCGGCCGGTCTCTCTTAACAGAAGCGTTCGCGCGGCGTCAAGCGCTGCCGCCTGCCACGGTGGCGCGGGCATCGCCTGACACGGCGGATCAGCTGAAGTCCATGCCGGAGATGACCGCCACAATGATGGTGGCGACGGCCACCGGCGAGACGTAGCGGATGAAGAAGCGCCAGGCGCCGTAGCGGAACCATTTCGGCGTCGTCTCGTCCATCAATTGCTCGCGCGTTGCATTGCTCGTCATGGCCCACCCTGCCGCGAGCGTGATGAAAAATCCCCCGACCGGCAGCATCCAGTTCGACGCCAGGTGATCGAGCGTCGCAAAGACGCCTTGTTTGCCAGCGAAGATCTCGATGCCCGAGAGCGCCGAGTCGGCGCCGAGGCTGAGGCCGCACAGGATCGACAGTGCGAAGCAGACGGCTCCGCAGAAGCTCGTGGCCTTCTTGCGGGTCCATCCTTTCTCGTCGATGAAGTAGCTGACCGGGACCTCCATCAACGAGATGGTCGACGTCAGCGCCGCGAAGCCGACGAGGACATAAAAGAGGGGCGCCAAGAGCCCGCCGATCGGCACGACGGTGTAAAACAGTTCGGGCAGCGTAATGAACAGCATCCCGGCGGTTGATTTGCCGATCTGCTCCTGCATCCCGGCCTTGGAGAAGATGACCGAGAACATGATGACGGTGGCGGTGATGGCGATCAGCGTGTCGAGCGCGACGACGGCTATCGACGACGTCACGATCGACTGCCCTCGCCTGAGGTAGGAGCCGTACACCATCATCGTCCCCATCCCCAGAGAGAGCGTGAAGAAAGCGTGGCCGAGCGCCTCGAGGACACCACGCATCGGCAGCTCGCCAATGCGCGGCACGAAGATGAAGCGCAGCGCGTCGGCCGCCCCCTCCATCGTGAGGGCGCTGAACAGCAGCAGGACGAGGATGCCGAACAGGATCGGCATTAACTGCCTGGAGATCCGCTCGATGCCGCGGCTGACTCCAGCATAGATAATCGACATCGTGAAGCCCATGAAGATCGCCGCCAGCAGGATCTGCATCCAGCCGGTGCTGACGAACTCGCCGAAGGCGGCGCCGCTGGAGGTGCCAGGTTCGTATCCGCCGAAGCTCCAGCTGAGGCATTTGAAGAAGTAGCGGATCGTCCAGCCGGCCACGACTGCGTAGTAGCCGAGGATGACGAAGCCGCTGATGCACCCGAGGCCGCCGACCCAGGCCCAGTTACGGCCGACGGCGGCGCGCATCGCGCCGACCGCGCTGCGCCCGGTCTTCCGGCCGATCAGGATTTCGGCCATCATGATCGGCAGGCCGACCACTACGATACAGACGAGGTAGACCAGAACGAAGGCGCCACCGTTATTGTGCCAGGTGATGTAGGGGAACTTCCAGAGGTTGCCGAGGCCGATCGCGCTACCGGCCGCCGCCAGGATGAAGCCGACCTGCGAGCTCCAATGCTCTCGATCCCGTTCCACCGCACTCTCCAGGACCTGACCGGCCGGCCCGCAGTCGCCTCACGGTGGCCGGACGGCCCCACCAGTGCGACGAAGGCCCCATTCTGCACCAACTCGCGGCCATCCGAGCAGGATCATTGCCTCCCCCGGCGTTCCGGGCCCGACGAGTGGGTCCGGGGTTCCATCCGCTGGGGATTCATGTCAAGATGGCAGGTCCCTCATCAATCATCCCAGGCTGGCCGGACCAGCATGAAGGAGTCGATATGAGTATCAAGGTCCGTGACGCAGGCAAGGTGCGTATCGTCGATCTGAGCGGGAAAATCACCCTGGGGAAGGCGGTCCAGGCGATCGACGAGACGATTGCCGGCCTGCTGAAGCAGAACCACAATCAGATCGTTCTGAACCTGAAGAACGTGGACTACATTGATTCGGCCGGCATCGGCGAGCTGGTGGCCAGCAAGAAGCGCGCCGTGGCCGCGGGCGGCGACGTGAAGCTGCTGATGCCGTCGAGCTCGGTCTACCAGGTTCTCTCGATCGTGCAGCTCCATCTCATCTTCCAGATTCTCGACGACGAGGCGAAGGCGATCGGTTCGTTCTAGCTTCCTGACGACGATTTGCCGGGATCCCTCATACGGGGAAACCACCGCATGGCACTCGTGTACGATGCCGTCATCATCGGAGGCGGTCACAACGGCCTCGTGACCTCCGCCTACCTGGCCGAAAAGAACCTGCGTACGCTGGTGCTGGAGCAGCGCCCCTTCGTCGGGGGCGCCGCGGTCACCGAGGAGACGTGGCCGGGGTACAAGGTCTCCACCTATGCTTACGTGTTGAGTCTGCTGCGCCGCGAGATCGTCCACGATCTGAACCTCAAGAAGCACGGTCTGATCGTCTACCCTCAGGATCCGATCTACTTCCAGCCTTACCCCGACGGGCGGCACCTGATGATCTTCAATGACTACGCGAAGACCCGCGAGCAGATCGCCAAATTCTCGAAGCGCGATGCCGAGGTGTTCGAGGAGTACGAGTCGACGCTGAACCGGCTGGCGGAGTTCATCGAACCTCTGATGATGACGACACCCCCCGATCCCACGTCGTCGAAGCTGAGCGACCTGTGGGGGCTTCTGAAGATGGCGAAGCTCGCCCGTGGCCTCAAGAAACATCTCTACGACGAGGTGGAGATCCTGGTTACCAGCGCCAAGGATTTCCTCGACTCGTGGTTCGAGTCAGATGAACTGAAGGCGCTGCTGTGCGGGCAGGCGGTGATCGGGACGCTGGCCGGCCCGCGCACGCCCGGCACCGCCTACGTTCTCTTCCACCACGTCATGGGAGAGATCGACGGCATGCGCGGATGCTGGGGCGTCGTGCGCGGCGGCATGGGGCAGGTCTCCGAGTCCATCGCCTCGGCGGCCCGCGAGCGCGGCGTCGAGATTCGGTGCGAAGCACCGGTGGAGCGGATCCTGGTCCGGAACGGCCGCGCGACCGGAGTGGTTCTGAAGGGGGGGGAGGAGGTGCAGGCGCGTCGAGTCATCTCCGCCATCGATCCGAAAAACACCTTCCTGCGGCTGATGGATCCGAAGGCGGATCTGCCGGACGACTTCCGGCGCCAGATCGAGCGGTTCCGGATCGAGGGCTCGTCGATCAAGGTGAACTACGCGCTGGGGGAGCTGCCGGACTTCACGGTGCTGCCGGGGAAGAAGCCGGGTCCGCAGCACAGCAGCACCATCGACATCTGCCCGAGCCTCGATTACATGGAGCGCGCCTACGACGAGGCGAAGTACGGTCACTGGTCGTCGGAGCCGTTCATCGAGGCGGTCATCCCGACGGTCTACGATGACTCGATCGCCCCGCCCGGCAAGCACATCATGTCGGTCTTCGCGCAGTTCGCTCCATACGAGCTGAAGGAGGGGACCTGGGACACCGAGAAGGAGAAGTTTGGCGACCGGGTGACCGAGATCATCACCCGCCACGCGCCCAACTTCAAAAACGCCGTCGAGCACCGGCAGGTCGTCAGCCCGCTCGACATGGAGCGCGACTTCTCGCTGACCCGGGGGAACATCTTCCAGGGAGAGATGGGCCTCGACCAGCTCTTCTTCATGAGGCCGGTCCCGGGCTACGCCAACTACCGCACGCCAGTGCGCGCCCTGTACATGTGTGGAGCCTGCACTCACCCGGGCGGGGGCGTCATGGGGGCTCCCGGGTACAATGCCGCGCGCGAGATCCTCATCGACGTGCGGCGCGGCCGCAACGCCTGACCCCCGCGGGGGTACGCGTGCTCGACGTCTCTTCCGACTCGAGCGTCGGTGGAGGGTGGATCAGCTACCGCTTCTGCGCGACGAAGCCTGCTTCACCCCACTGACAGTTCATCGGCGAGAAGGCGCAGGAAGAGGCCGACGTCGGTGACGACCCCGATCGCCTGGGCGGAGCCGCGGTCGGAGAGCTTGGTGACGACGGCCGGGTTGATGTCAACGCAGATCGTCTGCACC
>JAPUIN010000390.1 GCA_027297005.1 Acidobacteriota bacterium | reverse complement strand
GAGGGCGTCAGCGCCGATGACGTAATCGGCGGCGGCTGCGGTCTGTTTACCGGCTTTGCCGCCGTGGATCGCAGCGACCTGGCCATGGGGGATTCCGTGGTGGTTCAAGGGACAGGCCCCGTGGGACTCGCCGCCGCCGCGTTCGCCCTGCTTCGTGGCGCCGGCCTGGTCATCGCCATCGGCGCTCCGCGGTCGCGACTCGATCTGGCCCGGGACCTCGGGGCGGACGAAACGTTGTCCATCGAGGATGATTCGGTCGAAGCCCGGGCCGCCGTGGTCCGTGATCTCACCGGCGGCCGCGGGGCGGACGTGATCATCGAAGCCAGCGGCAATCCCCAGGCGGTCGTGGAAGGCCTCGACCTGCTCCGCGACGGCGGAACCTATGTCGTCGGCGGCCACTACACCGACACCGGCCCCATCGCCATCAATCCTCACCTGCACGTCAACCGCAAGCACGCCGACATCCGCGGCCAGTGGGGCACGGAGTTCCGCCACATCGTTCGCGCCCTGCGTGTTCTGGCCCGTCACCGTGAGCGGCTTCCGCTGCACCGTCTGATCGGGGCACGCTACGGGCTCGAAGCGGCCGGGCGTGCCTTGGAAGATGTGGCCGCTCTGCGCGTCACCAAGGCCGTCATCGATCCCTCCCTTGGCGCAGAAGTGTCGTGAGCTTCGGGAACGGTTCGTCGCTGCTCTTGCTTGCTCACGCGCCGCCGGCTTGGAGGTGCGGCATGGATCGAATGCCAAAGCCGGTTGACTGGCCGCGGTGGCGCACGTGGATCATGTCCAGCAGCGCAGCATCTCTTGTGGCGATCGCCACCCTCTTTGGCTTGAACATGTCCGGTCTATTGCCGAGCATCGCAACGATCGCACTGGCGATTCTCTTTTCTGTCCTATCAACTGCGATCGCGATCGGCGTGGTCTTGGTCATGCGGCGACGTATTGCGGCAGCACGCGCCGGTGGCCTCAGGGGCACGACCCCCGCGCCGCAAGCAGCGCGATCACGTTCTCGGAGCGGGCGACGCGCTCCCTTCTCGGGCAGTTCTCGGCGCGAGGCCTGAGCGATCGCAAGGGGCTCCTGTTGTTCTGCTGCCCTTGACGCGAGAGTTGCAGCATCGCTGCGGACCACGGCGCGTCAGGTCGCGGGCGGTGCCGCCTCGACGGCTATTCGGGTGTGAACGGAGTTCGCAAGGAAACAGCTCTCGTGCGCCCGGTGATGAAGCGCGTCCTGCACCTCTTCGCTCGGGACCATTCCCTCGCCGTAGCGCACGTGCGGCCGCAGTGTCACCCGCGTCATGACCATCCGGCCGCGGTCGTCCGGCTCCATCATTCCGATCGCTTCATCGCGATAGTCCTCCACGATGAATCCATCCCGCGCTGCGTACGACAGGAAGAAGAGCATATGACAGCTCGCGAGCGCTGCGATGAAGGCCTCCTCCGGATCGACGGCCGTCTCGTCCGACAAGGGAGCATCGACGACATGGGGAGAGGCGGAAGCGCGAACCTCGGCGCCGCCGTCGAAGAGCCACCGGTGAACGCGCGAATATCGATTGTCCGTGAAGTCTTCGTTCGCGGAGCGCCGCCAGTGAACGGTGGCGGTATGGTCGTGTCCAGTCAACCGACATTTCCTGTTTGACGTTCGCTTCGCACCGCCGCCGAGCTTGCCCGGGGTGAGTGTACCGCACCCGCCGGAAACCCGAAGAAGGGAGCTTTGCCGCCATCCGCCGTCGGCAGCAGGAGGTGATCGCAACCGACTCGCACAAGAGCAACGCCGCCCGATGCGCGCGGGGTCGCTCCCCCGCCCCCCCAGGGCATGATCCAGATCACCATGACCCTCCCGACGCTACGTAGTTCTACCTAATTGCTGGACCCGACCCGGATCTCCTCATCTCGCGCATTTCCCTTGGAGTTCCGTCACCGCGGGTTTCGAATCGTGGCCGGTCGGGGCGAACGCCCGTCGGCGGCCGTCCTCTATGTGTCCGACATCGATCATGAGAAGAGAGAGCCGATGTGCTCTCTCTTCTTCGTTTTTGGGCTGCCGAAGGGACATACCATGAACAGAGTCTGCTGCGTTCTGGTTCCCGCCGTGGCGCGACGAGGACGAACTGCTGCATGGAGCGGGCTGCGCCATGTGCGCGGGCGCCGCGCGTGGCGAAGCGACCAGGTCAGGACCAGTTGCCCAACAGGATGAGCAGATCGACGAAGTCGACTCTGCCGTCACCATCGAGATCGGCCTGACATCCGGCACAAGACCCCCAGCTCTCGAGCAGAATGAGCAGGTCGGCCAACCCCACGATCCCGCTTCCGTCGATATCGCCGAGGAGCTCGGGGCCGACGCGCACGAACGGCGCGACCGAGGGAACGTCGTTTCCGTTGAGGATGAACAGCATGTAGTAGCCCGGAGGCGCGTGGTTGCCGGTCAGCGGGCCAACCACACGGAGCGACGCCTCTCCCGTCACCTCGAACTCCAAGCCGACGTAGCGCTGCGATGAGTTGACCGAGTGCGTCATGCTGGCCGGGGCGATGAGGGCCACCGAGGTGATCTCCCCCGCCTGGGGCGTCGCGAGTGAGAAGGGCTGGTCGTAGCCGATTCGCGACGGAACCGCGGCGATCTCGGGCCGGGCCCCGCGGAAGAGATACCACGGCATGTAGATCTCGCCCCAGCGGCTGCTCTCCCCCTGGTCCTGACCGGCGGAGAGCACCCGCCCGTCGGGGAGCAGCACCGCGGTGGAGCGCCGGCGATGAGACCGCCGCCGTAGAGGATCGTCGCGTCGATAGTCCCGTGGATCTGCAGGGTGTGGACCGGCTCGGACGGGCTGCAGTCCAGGGGATCGGACCACGTCGCCCCGGCGAGGCTTGCGATCGCTGCAATGCGATCCGCGTGCTCGCAGGCCATCCGGTACGACATGAACCCACCGTTCGAGTGGCCGATGAGAAAGATGCGTCTGGGATCGACGGTGAACTGCGCTTCGATCTCGTCCAGCACCGCGGAGAGGAACGCTACGTCGTCCACCGAGCTGCCGCAGAAGTTGCAGCACGCATCGGTCGCGTTCCAGAACTGATCGCCAAAGCAATCGGTCGTACCGTCCGGATGCAGGTAGAGGAACCCCTCCTG
>JAPUIN010000039.1 GCA_027297005.1 Acidobacteriota bacterium | reverse complement strand
TCTGCGCCCCCACCTTGCCCGTTGTCCCCCGTGCACAATCGTTGGAGCGGGTCGCTCTAGCGGTGTACCAGGTGGAAAATCATTAATTTGGTTGGGGGGGACCGGGGGGAATGCGGGGTCCTGCATGTGCTACTCTTGGCGACCTCATGGGCCGCGTCATTGCCGTCACGAATCAAAAGGGTGGGGTCGGGAAGACGACGACCGCCATCAGTCTCGCGGCGGCTCTGGCAATCGCCGAGCGCTCGACACTCCTGATCTACATCGATCCACAGGCATCCTCCACGAAGGGCCTCGGCCTCAAAGCCGGTTCGGCCGGCGACATGTACTCGGTTCTCTCAGGGGAAGCCAGGCTCGAGGATGTACTCGTGCCGACCGACCTGGAGTTCCTCACGGTCGCCCCGGCTAGCCGTGATCTGGTCGGTACTGAGGTGGAGCTCGTGGGGATGGAATCGCGCGAGTTCAGACTGAAATCGGCAGTCGAATCGATCAGGCGCCGTTTTCATTACGTCCTGATCGATTGCCCCCCCTCTCTGGGGCTCCTGACCGTCAACTCGCTCTGCGCTGCGGATGGGGTCCTGATCCCGGTTCAGTGTGAATATCTGGCTCTGGAGGGGCTCTCGGAACTGGTCGCCACGCTCGAGAGGATTCGCGGTGGGCTCAACCCGTCCCTTGAGGTCGATGGTGTCCTGCTGACGATGTTCGACGAGAGGACGAACCTGTCAAGGCAGGTGGTCAGCGAGGTCAGGTCATTTTTCAAGGAAAAGGTTTACCGCACCGTCGTTCCGCGTAACGTACGGCTCGGTGAAGCGCCAAGCTTCTCCAAGCCGATCATGCTCTACGATATCCGTTCCAAGGGGTCTGAGTCGTATATGAATCTGGCCCGCGAGGTGATCCGCCGTCATGAAACGACAAGCGCTCGGCAAAGGGCTCAGCAGCCTAATCCCTGAGACTCCGGTCGAACCGGAGGCTGGTGTCCTGATGCTGGATCTGGATCGGATCCAGCCGAACCGATTTCAGCCGCGCACCGATTTCAGCGGCTTGGAAGGGCTGGTCAGCTCGATCAAGGAGAGCGGCATCATCCAGCCGATCGTCGTCCGCAAGGAGTCGGATGGGTACCGGTTGATCGCGGGGGAGCGCCGATGGCGGGCGGCGCAACTGGCCGGTCTTCACAGAATCCCGGCCGTCGTCAGGAAGGTCGGCGACGATCGATTGCTCGAGGTCGCGCTGATCGAGAATATTCAACGTAAGGATCTCAATCCGATCGAGGAGGCGAAGGCCTATGAGGTCCTTATCGGCAAGATGAAGCTCTCCCAGGCCGACATCGCGCGGCGCGTCGGGAGGGATCGTTCATCGGTAGCTAACTCACTGAGATTACTTAAGTTAGATGATTCAGTGCAGAAAAAGATCGGGGAGGGAACCGTCAGCTTCGGCCATGCGAAAGTCATCATGGCGCTTTCCGACTCCGCGACCCAAATTAGGATGGCGAACGAAATTGTCGACCGGCTCCTCTCCGTTCGGGAGACCGAAAAACGGGTGGCGAGGCTGATGAAAGGCTCCCCGGGCGGGCGCGAGTCGGGCGGATCGGCCGCAGCGGTGCAGGATCCGAACGTGCGGGAGGCCGAGGAGCGTCTGTGTCGTGCGCTCGCAACCAGGGTCCGAATCGTCCGCCGTGGAGCCCGGGGGCGCGTGGAGATAGAGTTTTACTCGGACGCCGAACTGGACCGGGTCTACAACATGCTCCTGGTCGCCGCGAGGGATCATTAGATCCCGCACGCAACGCCCCCACCGGGGTGATTCGAATGGAAATGAAGGAGGATCGCATCATGGCATTCAGCAAGGAGAGTCTCTTGAAGAATCACGTGGGGGAGGACGATATCAGCGGCTTCCTCGCCGAGGGGACGGAGATTTCAGGAGAGATTCGATTCCGGAATGTGCTCCGGGTCGACGGGAAGATCAGCGGGAAGGTGATCTCCGAAAGGGAGCTCGTGATCGGCGAAACGGGCGTGGTCGATGCGGAGATCGAGGTCGGCGTTCTCTCGGTCAGCGGAAAGGTCACCGGAAAGATCCACGTCAAGGAAAAGGTCGAGATCCATCCGACCGGGCGCGTGGTGGGAGATCTCTCTATCGAGAAACCGCATTTGGTCATCCACGAGGGGGGCGTCTTTGAGGGAAATGTCGACATGAACGCCGGCAAGCGCAAGGATGCTCGCGCCGGCCAGCAGAAGGAAGGGGCGCTAGAACCGATCAGGATGCACGGCACGACCTGAGCCTCCCGTCCGGACCGCTACGACCGGACGGAGAATGTCCTTCCTCCCGGCGACGCCCCGCAGAACGGCGTTTGCGGGATTGCGGCGTAAGGGGATCCTGAACCGCGCCCCGCTCCGCCCGATCACCTCGTACGACCTTCCCGCAGGCCCCGCGCCGGACATTCTCGCGTCACACCAACCGAACCGCTCCACCCGCGCCAATCCCTTGAGCCGTTTGACACTCCGCCGAACCGTATGCTATTTTCCCGCCTCCTCTGTATACCAAGAGGAGAGAGGTTGAGTGGAGCCCCAGCGGTGCCCTGACCCGACGGCCGCGGGGTTTTTTGATGCTCCGCCGGCGACCGCCCGTGGGCGCCGGACCACCTGGACAGGTGAAACATCGTGAAGTCGATCACCGTCGCGAATAGGTACGCGCGGGCCCTGGCCGATGTCGTGGGGGATAAGGACAAAGCGCGACTCGAAAAGGTTTCCTCCGAGTTGACCCTTCTGGCCCGCGTGCTGGAAATCGAGCCAAGTATCGGACGGTTCTTCGAGGATCCTTCGGTGCAACCAGAGGATCGGCAAACGGCAGCGGGAACGGTGGAGAAGAAGATCGGTGCGGGGCCGCTCACGCGCCGCTTTATCGATGTACTGATCGAGAACCGCAGGCTGTCGGCGTTGCCCACAATCGCCGCGGTGTTCGCGGAGATCGTGGACGAGCGGCTCGGAATCATCCCGGTTGATGCGACAACGGCGGTGGCCTTGTCGGCGGCCGATCGGAAGAAGTTCCAATCCTCTCTCGAAAAGATGACGGGCCACCACGTGCGGCTCAGCCTGCGCGTCGATCCGTCGTTGATCGGTGGCGCGCGAACACAGATCGGGTCGCAGGTCTATGACGGGACGGTCAGGCGTCAGCTCGCGCTGTTGAGGGAGCGTCTGGCGGAGGCGAGATAGCGCCGGCTCGGAGCCGGCGGTCTGAGATTGGGGGTTAGGGAATGGCGGAGATCAAGGCGGACGAGATCGCAAGCGTCCTGAGACAGCAGATCGAAGGATTCAAATCGGGCATCGACGTGACCGAGGAGGGAAGGGTCATCTCGGTCGGCGACGGCATCGCCCGCATCTACGGTCTGCAGAACTGCATGGCGGTCGAGTTGCTTGAGCTGCCGCACGGTGTCTTCGGCATAGCGCTCAACCTCGAAGAGGAATCGGTCGGTGCCGTGCTTCTGGGCGAGTACATAAAAATCAAGGAGGGGGACACCGTCCGGCGCACCGGCCGCATCATGGAGGTGCCGATCGGGGAGGCGCTGGTCGGCCGCGTCGTCGATCCGCTGGGTCGTCCGCAGGACGGCAAGGGTCCGATCGCGACCACGGAGCGAGGTCCCCTGGAGCGCATCGCGCCAGGCGTCGTCGAGCGCCAGCCGGTCAAGGAGCCGCTGCAGACCGGGCTCAAGGCGATTGACGGAATGATCCCG
Organism: Acidobacteriota bacterium; assembly: GCA_027297005.1. The sequence continues at coordinate 4,034 of JAPUIN010000039.1, read as the reverse complement.
ATCGGCCGCGGTCAGCGTGAGTTGATCATCGGCGACCGTCAGACCGGGAAGACGGCGATTGCGCTCGACGCCATCATCAATCAGAAGGAATCGGGCGTCATTTGCATCTACGTCGCGATCGGTCAGAAGCGGTCAACCATCGCGCGGGTGGTCAAGACCCTCGAGGGCAACGGGGCGATGCATTACACCATCGTGGTCGCTGCCTCCGCCTCCGAGCCGGCCACGATGCAGTACATCGCCCCATACGCCGGGTGCTCGATGGGGGAGTACTTCCGCGACCGGGGCAAGCACGTCCTCATCGTCTATGACGATCTCAGCAAACACGCCGCTGCGTACCGGGAGATCTCGCTCCTGCTCCGTCGCCCGCCGGGCCGCGAGGCATACCCGGGAGATGTCTTTTACCTGCACTCCCGTCTGCTGGAGCGGGCAGCCAAATTGAGCAACGAGATGGGCGGAGGATCGTTGACGGCGCTGCCGGTGATCGAAACGCAGGCTGGCGATGTCTCAGCCTACATTCCGACGAACGTCATCTCGATCACGGACGGGCAGATCTATCTCGAAGCGGATCTCTTCTACTCGGGTATGCGTCCCGCGGTCAACGTCGGCCTTTCGGTCAGCCGCGTCGGCGGTAACGCCCAGATCAAAGCCATGAAGCAGGTCGCCGGAACACTCCGGCTTGACCTGGCGCAGTATCGCGACATGGCGGCCTTCGCTCAGTTCGGGTCCGATCTCGACCGTGCAACCCAGGCGCAGCTCCATCGCGGCAAGCGGCTCACCGAGATCCTCAAGCAGGGCCAGTACAGCCCGCTCTCAGTCGACAAGCAGGTCATCACGATCTTCGCGGGCATCCATGGCTATCTGGACGATCTGGAGGTCGAGCGTGTGCGCGAGTTCGAAGAGGCGATCCATCGCCACCTCGAGGGTCCGGGACGCGCCGTGAGTCGCGCACTGCTCGAGAAGAAAAAACTCGACGACGACCTCACAGCGCAGATCAAGTCGATGCTCGAGGCGTTGAAGATCGATTTCCAGGCGAAACACGCGGCGGCCTGAGAAGAGCCGGGGAACGGCATGCCGAGCGTCCGGGACTTTCGGACACGAATCCGCAGCGTCAAGAGCACCCAGCAGATCACGCGGGCGATGAAGCTGGTGGCCGCGGCGAAGCTGCGCCGCGCCCAGGAGCGAATCATCACCGCGAGGCCGTACGCTGGCAAGATGCGCGAGGTGCTCGCCTCGCTGGCGTCACGCGCCGAGCCGGATCGGCATCCGATCCTGGCGCGGCGGCCCGAGAAGAGGGTGATCGTCCTCGTGCTCTCGGCCGACAAGGGCCTGTGTGGATCGTTCAACACGAATATCCTGAACCGGGCCCGCACTTTCCTCGATGGCCTGTCCGAACTCGACGTGAAGGTCGACGTCGTCGGCCGTAAGGCACGGGATTGGTTCCACCGTAGGGACTACGCCGTTCGGCGTGTCGTGGTCGATATCTTCCGCGTGCTCTCGCTGCAGCACGCGCAGGAGATCGCAACTGATCTCGTGCGGTCGTTCGTGGAGAAGGAATGCGACGCCGTCTACATGATCTACAACGAGTTCAAATCGGCCATTCAGCAGAACGTGGTGGTGGAGCCGCTCCTGCCGATCCCGCGGGAGACGTTCGCGGAGGAGGAGAAGAAGGAGGAGGCTCTACCCGGCGGCGAGGAGGACTACATCTACGAGCCCTCGCAGGAGGAGCTCTTTGCGTCCCTCCTGCCGAAGCATGTCGACGTGCAGGTCTATCGCGCGCTCCTGGAATCGTCCGCGGCCGAGAACGGTGCGCGGATGGCGGCGATGGACAACGCAACCCGCAATGCGGGGGAGATGATCGAGTCACTGACGCTGCAGATGAACAAGATCCGTCAGGCCTCGATCACCAAAGAGATTCTCGAGGTCATCAGCGGCGCCGACGCGTTGAAGTGAGCCCCGGCGCTCCAGCTCACCGGTGAGAGGTCCGGCATGGGATCGGGGGCATGCGAACGAAGCTGAGGGCGGGCGAGGAAATCGCGCTGATCACGCGAAGGCATTGGCTGGTGATGGGCTGGCCGCTCACGATCGGCCTGTTCCTCCAGGGATGCCTCGTGGCGGCTTGGTTCGTGCAGCGGCCCTGGCTGCTGCCGGTGGCTGCGGTTCTTCTCGGGCTCTCGACGCTGTGGCTGATCTGGAAGTGGCTCGACTGGCGGTGCGATCTCTGGGTGGTGACCTCGCAACGGGTCATCGACGAATGTGGCGTCCTCGCGATCAGAGTGGTCGACAGCCCACTCGATACGATTCACAACGTCACCTGCACGCAGACGCTCATGGGTCGGGTGATGAACTACGGGACGGTGAACGTGCAGACCGCGGCCGAGCAGGGGTCGACGACGATTCCCCACGCTGCGTCCCCGGTGGATGTCAGGGAGACAATTCTGGAGTTGAAGGAGCGCTACAGGCAGAGGCCTCCGAACCGTGCCGTGGGTCCCCCGGGGACGGTGGTGGCGGACGATACGAAGGAATGCCCGTACTGCGCGGAGACGATCAAGGCGCGAGCGACGGTCTGCAGGTTCTGCGGTCGCTCGGTATGAAGTCGGCGAGTCTCGTCTCGTCCGGCCGTGAAGGAGGAGTCGTTTCATGAGCACAGGCAAAGTGGTGCAGATCATCGGTCCCGTGTTGGACATAGAGTTCACCGAGGAGAGCCTTCCGTCGATATACAACGCCGTGCGGATCACGAGCGAAGGCTTCGACGTCCCGGCGCCGATCGACGTGACCGCCGAGGTGGAGCAACACCTGGGCGAAGGGCGCGTCCGCTGCGTCGCCATGGAAGCGACCGACGGCATCGTCCGGGGAATGAAGGTGACCGACACCGGCGCGCCAATCCAGATCCCTGTGGGACAGGCGGCTCTGGGCAGGGTGATGAACGTCCTCGGCAGGCCGGTCGACAACATGGGAGAGATCAAGGCGAAACAGTTTCTGCCGATCCATCGCCAGGCCCCGTCCTTCGAGGAGCAGGACACCGAGATGAAGATGTTTGAGACCGGCATCAAGGTGATCGATCTGCTCGAGCCGTATCTCAAGGGAGGCAAGACCGGGCTGTTCGGAGGCGCCGGGGTCGGCAAGACCGTCATCATCATGGAGCTGATCAACAACGTCGCCCAGAAGCACGGCGGTGTCTCGGTCTTTGCGGGCGTCGGAGAGCGCACCCGCGAGGGGAACGATCTGTGGCTTGAGATGAAGGAGTCGGGGGTCATCAACAAGGCGGCCCTCGTCTACGGCCAGATGACCGAGCCGCCCGGCGCCCGACTGCGTGTCGGCCTGACCGGTCTCACGGCGGCCGAGTATTTCCGCGACTTCGAGGGTCAGGACGTGCTGCTCTTCATCGACAATATCTTCCGGTTCACCCAGGCCGGCTCGGAAGTATCGGCGCTGCTGGGGCGCATGCCATCGGCGGTCGGGTACCAGCCGACTCTCGCCAGCGAACTGGGCGAACTGCAGGAGCGGATCACCTCGACTGTGAAGGGCTCGATCACGTCGGTGCAGGCGATTTACGTGCCGGCCGACGACTATACGGATCCTGCCCCGGCGACGACCTTCGCGCACCTCGATGCTTCGACCAACCTGTCGCGCAAGATCTCCGAACTCGGGATCTACCCGGCGGTCGACCCGCTGGCCTCGACGTCGCGCATCCTCGACCCGCAGGTGGTCGGCCAGGAGCATTACGATGTGGCGCGTGCCGTACAGGGCGTCCTGCAGCGATACAAGGACCTGCAGGACATCATCGCCATCCTCGGGATCGACGAGCTGTCCGAGGACGACAAACTGACCGTCGCCCGCGCCCGCCGGATTCAACGGTTCCTGTCCCAGCCGTTCTTCGTGGCAGAGCAGTTCACCGGGCTGGGGGGGAAATACGTTCCGATCGCCGAGACGATCCGCGGCTTCAAAGAGGTCGTCGAAGGGAAGCATGACGACCTGCCAGAGCAGGCGTTCTACATGGTGGGCGGGATCGATGAGGCGGTCGCCAAGGCCGAGAA
>JAPUIN010000389.1 GCA_027297005.1 Acidobacteriota bacterium | reverse complement strand
TCGTCGCCTCAATCCTCTGCGCCGGGTTGCCGGCCTCGGCCGGATTCGTCGAGCGGTTCGAGAAGGATCCTCTCTCGGGCACGGGCCGGCACGTCTTCTTCATCGAGGGGGATGCCGCCGCACGATTCACCTACCTCCCCGATGAACGGCCCCGTTTCCCGGGTGACCGCAGGGGGACACTTCGCGTTCTCTATGACACAACGGCGCCACAGGCCCGGATCTCGACGCCGCTCGGAGAGGTGCTCTCGGTGAATGATGACTTCACCTTTGGCGCAATCCTGACGATCCGCTCCGAGGGATTCTTCGCCTCTCCGGAGGGTTTCTCTCAGATCGCGTTCGGCCTGTGGAACTCCGTCACCACCGGGTTCAATCGCACCGGCTTTCCGGCCGACACCTATGACCTGGTGGAGTTCGACTACTTCGCCAACGTCGGGGTGTTCGGCGGCCCCTTCCTCACGCCTTCGATCTTCGGCGGCAACGTCTCGGACAACGCCTTCTTCAATTTCTCCTTCCAGTCTTCCGAGGTTGAGCTGCCGCTCGACGTGCCGCTGCTCTGCACGCTCTCCTACAGCGCCGCCGAGCGGCGCCTCCACGTCACGGTCGCGGCGCACGATGGAGGGATCCACTTCCGGGACGTGGCGAATGCCTCGGGGACCGTCGACCTCTCGATTCTCGATCCGACGTTCCTCGTCGACTCGCTCGGGATCGCGGCCTATTTCGAAGGATTCAAGTCGTTGCGCGCGGAAGTGGACTTCGACCTGCTCTTCTTCGGGTCCCTCCCGGCCCCGCTCGCTCCGCGGGGTGGGAGATTCAGGAGATAGGCAGGAGTCATCACTCCGGTGGCTGGCGGACCGGGGCGAACGCATAGTAGCGAAGGATCAATCCCAGAGTCATCAACACGATGAAGAGACAGATGATCGGCGCGGTAATCGCCAAGATCGAGGTGAGGAGCGATCCGAACAGCTCCCCGGTGGAGAGCAGCGCATTGCCGGACCCGGCGGTCGTCATCGAGGAGGTGGCCCGCAGCAGGACCGTTCCCCCCTGGACGGCCGCCGCGATGCCGCCACCCGCGATGACGGCGAGAGTCCACCTGAGAAACGGCGACATCTCTCCGATGACGGAGGCGGTCACCATGATGCCGGCTATCGCCGCGACCGGCGTCGCGATGGCGTCCAGAAGATTGTCAAACCAGGGGACATAATAGGCGACGATCTCCAGCACGGTGGCGGCCCCGAACGCCAGCAGCGCGTAGGGCTCCCCCACCCACTCGAAGGGGGGGATCAGGGTCAGTTGCCCCGCCATCGCCCCCAGATTCATCACCAGAAGCGGCACGAAAATCCGGAAGCCGCAGGAGGCGGCAAGCCCCAGGCCGATCGCGATCGACAGGATTGTTTCCGTTGTCATTCGTCCTACCCCTCGATTTCGTGCGCTTCCCCTGCTCCGCTCGGGATCCTCACCGAGTCGACCATCGCCTGGACCCGAGCGGGCGGCGGCGCGGTTAGATGAGAGACAATGCCTGACACCAGAAAGTTGATCAGCATGCCGACCGTTCCGATCCCTTCCGTCGAGATTCCGAACCACCAGTGCTCGGGGCCGTTCAGCTCAGGGCGTATGAATTCGAACCAGGTGATATATCCCGCCGTCAGCAGGATTCCCGAGATCATACCGCTGATCGCTCCCTGCGCGTTGATGCGCTTCGAGAAGATCCCCATCACGATCGCCGGGAAGAACGAAGCGGCGGCCAGACCGAACGCGAAGGCGACGACCTCCGCGACGAATCCGAACGGTCGTATTCCGAAGTACCCCGCCAGGATCACCGCGCCGCCGGCCGCCACGCGGGCCGTGATCAGCTCCCATTTTTCGCTGATCGTCGGTCTGATGCCACGCTTGAGCAGATCGTGGGCAACCGCCGTCGAGATGACCAGCAGCAGCCCGGCCGCCGTCGAGAGCGCCGCGGCCAGACCGCCCGCCGCCACCAACCCGACCACCCAGTTCGGAAGTCCGGCAATTTCCGGATTCGCCAGCACAATGATATCGCGATCGATCGTCACCTCGTTCGCCTCGGCCGCGTCCGGGCCGCGCAGCTGCATGGAGCCGTCGCCGTTCTTGTCCTCGAAACGGACGAGGCCGGTCGCTTCCCAGTTGGTGAACCAGGACGGCGCCTCGGCGTGGGGTGTGTTGGCGAGCGTCGAAAGGAGGTTCATGCGAGCGAACGCCGCCACGGCGGGAGCGGTCGTGTAGAGGATGGCGATGAACAGCAGCGCCCAGCCGGCCGAACTGCGGGCGGCGGCAACCCGCTTTACAGTATAGAAACGCACGATGACGTGGGGCAGACCGCAGGTCCCCACCATGAGAGCCGCCGTGATGAAGAAGATGTCGATCGTGCTCTTGTGCCCCGCCGTGTAGTCTCCGAACCCGAGCTCGCGGCTGAGGCCGTCGAGCCGATCGAGCAGAAACTGTCCCGATCCATCCGACACCGTCCCCCCAAATCCAATCTGTGGAAACAGGTGGCCGGTCATCATTATCGAGATGAAGATCGCCGGCACCAGATAGGCGAAGATCAGCACACAATACTGCGCCACCTGGGTGTAGGTGATCCCTTTCATCCCGCCAAGGACCGCGTAGAAAAAAACGATCGCCATGCCGATGACGACCCCAGTCGCAATGTCGACATCGAGGAACCGTGAGAAGATGATTCCCACGCCGCGCATCTGCCCGGCGACGTAGATGAACGAGATGAATACGGCGCAGCCTACGGCCACCATCCGCGCCGCCTGCGAGTCGTAACGGTCTCCCACGAAATCGGGAACGGTGTACTTGCCATACTTGCGCAGGTAGGGAGCGACGAGCAGCGCCAGCAGGACATATCCGCCCGTCCAGCCCATCAGGTAAACCGAACCGTCGCGCCCGAGGAAGGAAATCATGCCGGCCATGGAGATGAACGACGAGGCGCTCATCCAGTCGGCCGCCGTCGCCATGCCGTTCAGCAGAGGCGGCACGTTGCTTCCGGCGACGTAGAATTCTCTCGTCGAGCGCGCCCGCGACCAGACCGCCACGCCGATGTACAGGGCGAAAGAGAAGGCCACCAGGACGAACGTCCACGCCCGGACATCCATCTAAGGTTCGCGCCGTTTCTCCTCCACCCCGAAGCGGCGGTCGAGGCGGTTCATCAGGAGGACGTAGACGAAAATCAGAGTGACAAAAATGTAGATGGAGCCCTGCTGCGCGAACCAGAACCCGAGCTTGAACCCCCCGATGCGGATGCGGTCCAGTTGATCGACGAACAGGATCGCGCAGCCGAAGGAGGCCGCGAACCAGATCGAGAGAAGAACGGCGAGATACTTCAGATTGGTGCGCCAGTAACGACGCTGCTTGTCGCGATCCATCGGCACTCCCCCCGTGAGGCCGTCCTACGGGCAATCCCGGCGCTCAGCTGCTCCGTTTTGCGCTGGCGCCGGTTTTGAGCCATTCGTCGAAGTAATCCTCCAGGAGATCAAGGGGCAGCGCCGCGTTCCCCAGCACGGCGTCGTGGAACGCCCGGACATCGAACCGGCTGCCCAGTTTCTTCTCGGCGCGCGCCCTCAGCTCCTTGATCTTGAGCTCGCCGAGCTTGTATGCGAGCGCCTGACCCGGCCACACGATGTAGCGGTCGACCTCGACAACGATGTCGTGCTCGGCTTTCCCGGCGTTCTCCTTGAAGTAGTCGATGGCCCTCTGCCGGCTCCAACCGAACGCATGCATCCCCGTATCGACGACGAGACGAATGGCTCGCCACATCTCGTAAGTCAGCTGCCCGAATTTGGAATAGGGATCCCGATAGAAGCCCATATCCTCGCCGAGGCTCTCGGAATACAGCCCCCACCCCTCGACGAATGCCGTGTAGCCGCCGAACCTTCGAAAGTCAGGTATCGACTCGAGCTCCTGCGCCAGAGCGATCTGGAGATGATGTCCCGGAACCGCCTCGTGCAGCGTCAGCGCCTCCATCTCCCACTTTGGACGGCTCTTGAGATCGTACGTGTTGGCATAGAAGTAGCCCGGCCGCCCCGCTTCGAGCGATCCACCCGAGTAGTAGGCCGTCGTCTGCGATTTCTCGGCATAGGCCGGTACGGGCAGGACCCCGTACGGCAGCCTCGGCAACCGGCCGAACAACCTCGCCAGTTCCGGATCGGCCCGCTTGGCGATGTCGCGATAGGCCTGCAGGAGATCCTCCGCGCGCTCGAAATAGAAGCGGGGATCGTCACGCAGGAAGGTCGTGAATTCAGCGAACGTCCCCTTGAACCCCGTCCGCTCGATCGCCCGATCCATCTCCACCCGGATCCGCCTGACCTCGCCCAGGCCAATCTCGTGGATCTCCTCGGGAGACAGCTTCGTCGTGGTCATGCGTCGCACGTTGTACGCGTACCACGCCTTCCCGTCGGGGAGGTCGCTCAGCGCGATCGATTCACGCGTCTTCGGCAGGTACTCATCCACCAGGAAGGTGTGCAATCTCTCGAAGGCGGGCCGGACTTTCTTCTCGTAGGCCTCCACGGCCCGGCGGCGCAACGCCTCACGGCTCTTCTCCGGGACTGTGTCCGGGAACTCGCCGAAGGCGCGGAGCAGGGGGCTGCGCATCGCATCATCAACCAGCATGTTCTTGACCTGCCCGGGAACGTTCCGGAGCGTGATTCGGGGCGGCGTCACCTTCTTCTCGAGACCCCGGTTCATCAGCGCGATCGTCTGATCGATCAGCCGGGGGAGGGCATTCAACCGCGCGATGATGTCCTCGTAGTCGTCCGGCGACGTCGCCGGCATCATGGTCACCATCCGGGCGGCATCCTGCTGCACACCCTGCATCTGGTTAATCGGCACGTAATGGTCGGGGAAGCGAATCCCCTCGATCTGCTCGTCGAGCTCCTTGCGGAACAGGTCGTAGTTGATTCGATCCGCCTCGCTCAACCGGGCGCGGTCGATCGACTCCAGAGCACTCAGCTGCAGCCGGATTCCCCGCCACCGCTTCTGGATCCCCTCCTCCGACCAATCGGTCCATTCATCGTTGTGGCCCGGGTAGCCGACGTAGGTGGCCGATTCAGGCGATACGGCCATCGCCCAATCCCAGGAAAGATCGAGCAGCTGGTGCAGTCGCTCTCCCTCCGACAACCCCTCCGCGTTCTTGACCAGCGCGTCGAGCGAGGCGCCGAGCCCTTTCGACGCACCACCCTGGGAGGCGGTCACCACCGACAAAGGCAGAAAGATCAGCAGCAGGATCATGAGACCCCATTTCATCGCACGACCTCCTCACGCCCGGAGGCGTATCATTCGATTCAGAATTCAGGAACCGCGTCCGCGTGGGACAACGCCCCCCGGGGATACCCCCAGGGGGCGCAGCGGACTGCGTCATTGATAATCTCGAGGGATCTACCGGCTGGCGGCGGAGAGCGCCTCGGAGCCGGCGGACGCCTCGGAGACCTTCTTGACGTTGTCGTCCGAGTTCCGATCCACCAGCTTATTATACGGATCGACGCCGGCGCGCAAGGGGAGTTCCTTGACGACCACCTCCACGGTGGTCTTCGAGTCCGTGATGCGGTGTTTCTCGATGTAGAG
>JAPUIN010000388.1 GCA_027297005.1 Acidobacteriota bacterium | reverse complement strand
GTGGGGATCGTTCACGACGAGGGTAATCGGTCCCCGGCCCGAAAGCTCAGACAGGAACGATTCGAACCGCGCTGAGCGAAGCGCGCGGGAGACGAGTCGCACCGGATCACCAGGCGAGGCCGCAGGCGGCACCGGCCCTATGGAGCGGAGCGAGACGCCCCGCAGCAATCTTTCCCAGCGTGGCTGTCGTTTCGGCGAGAAACTCATCGGACCGGGACAAATGTCGTGCGGTGGCGACTCAGGCGAGAAGCGCCTCGGCATCAGGGAGGATCAACCGTCTGCGCCACTCGCGGAGACCAGGAACACCGTCCGATTTTCCCAGGGCGCGCGCGCCGGCCGCGGCGATCGCTTCGAGCATCGACTGCGGAAAGAGGACTCCTGGATCGAGTTTCAGTTCTGCCGCCTTCGCCTTTCGCCATGCACGGAGCCGCTCGAGCCGAGACGACGAGATCGCGGTGCGCCGCCTCCCCCGCCCCTTCGGGGGCTTCGGCAGCTCCGCCTCGGGAACCGTCATCCCTTCACGCACTGCATCCAGAACCGGCGTGCCGATCCGCCGTCGCACGAGCGGTGTGAATCCCTTGATCCCCTCCATCTCGGAGTTCCGCTGCGGTGCGCGCTGTGCGAGGGCGAGGAGCGCCTGGTCGGAGACGATCCGGAACGGCGGCAGGTCGGCCTCGCGGGCACGTGTGTCCCTCATCACATACAGCGCTCTGAGGATCGCGGCCTGCCGGGACGTCAGATCGCGTGCCCCTTTAATCCCCCAGAATTCCCCCGGGTCGAACCCTCGTTGCTCCCACGTGCGGGAGACGACCTGCGCGAATTCCTCGCGCGCCCACTCCTGTCTATCGTGAGCCACCAGATCCTCTTCGAGGAGTTCCCGTAGACGCGGCAGATAACGCACATCCGCGGCGGCATACTCCTTCTGCCGCTCGGTCAGGGGACGGCGGGACCAATCGTCGCGCTGGCAGCCCTTATCGAGCCGCACGTCGAAATGATTCTGGAGAAGCCCCGCCAGCCCGACGCTGGGCCGCCCGAGCAGTTGGGCAGCGATCATCGTGTCGAACAGGGGTGAGAGCGTGAATCCGTAGTCTCGCTTCAAATAGAGAACGTCCTGTTCGGCGGCATGGAGCACTTTGACGATCCTGGTATTCGAGAAAAGCTCTCCGAGCGGATCGAGGTTTTCGAAGGCGAGAGGATCGATCAGGTAGGAGGTCCGGCCGGAGGAGATCTGGATCAGACAGCATTTATGGAAGTAGTGGTAGAAGGAGTCGGCCTCGGTGTCGACCGCAATCGACTTCGCCCGCGCGAGCCGCTCGACGGCGCGCAACAATCCATGTTTGTCCTCGATCCAGACATACGGAACTTTCGGGCTCATCGATCGGCTCTCCCGATCCCCTGCATGTTCAGGTTCCCTGCTCCGGGCGCTCATTCATCAAACCCCTGTTGCCCCACGAGACGCACGAACGAGCAGGCGTCGAACTCCTCGACCTGCGCTCCCGTGTCCGTCCGCACGAGCCGCTTGAGGATCTGCCGGGCCACGTCACCAACCGGGATGACCATCCGCCCTCCCGGGACCAGCTGGCGGAGCAGGGCGCGCGGCACGGAAGGGGTCGCGGCACTGACGAGGATCGCCGTGAAAGGCGCCTCGGTCGGCCACCCCAGGCTGCCGTCGGCGACGCGCAGTGCAATCGGATCACATCCCGCGCGCTTCCAGTTCTCCTGCGCGCGCTTCGCCAACGGCTCGAGCCGCTCCAGGGTATAAACCGAGCCGGCGAGCTTATCGAGAAGAGCGGCCTGATAACCTGATCCTGTGCCGATCTCCAGAACCCGATCCGAACGCTCCGGGGCGAGCAGGGAGATCATGCGGGCCACGATATATGGCCCTGACAGGGTCTGCCCGCAACCGATCGGCAGGGGCCCATCGCCGTAGGCACGCTCCGACAATGCTTCGTCCACAAAGCAGTGACGGGGCGTCGACAGGAAGGCCTCCAGGATGCGGGGGCTTTCGATGCCGCGGCCGAGAATCTGCTGGCGCACCATCCGTTGACAGCGGCGCTCATACGCGCCGCGATCAACCGTCGCGCGCGGCGGACGCTCTGCGCGCCGATGCGACAGCTCGGGACTCACGGCGTGAGATTCCAGCGCTTCACTTCGTCCATCACTCCGTAATTGGTCAGGTCCAGATGCAGGGGGGAGACGGAGATGTGCCCTTCCGCGAGCACTGAGAAATCAGACGACTCATCCCCCTCCCACTGCTCCGGAGTCCCGCCGATCCAGTAGTACGGGCGGCCCTTGGGATCGGACCGCTCGATCACCTCCCCCGAATACATTCGCTTCCCCTGCCGGGTGATGCGGACCCCGCGCGGCATGCGGTTGGGGACGTTCACGTTGAGCAGAGTATCCGGAGGAAGGCCGCGCGTGAGGATCTGCCCCGCGAGGCTATACACGAAACGACCCGCTGCGCCGAAGTCGCAGCCCCCCTCCCCGGGCTCCTGGGAGATCGCAAAGGCCGGCACGGAGATCAGCGTGGCCTCGAACGCGGCGGCAACAGTCCCCGAATAGGTGACATCGTCACCCAGGTTGGTACCCTTATTGATGCCGCTGACGACAATCCGGGGGCGCTCGGGCATGATCTGATTGATCCCGAGATAGATGCAGTCCGTCGGCGTCCCCTGAACGGCGAAGCGATGGGATCCCCGCTTCTCAAATCTAAGAGGGTGGTGGAGAGTCAGCGCGTGACCCTGGCCGCTCTGCTCGCGATCGGGTGCCACGACCCAGACCGTCCCGAGCGGGCGGAGGCTTTCTTCGAGAATCGCCAGACCTTCTGCTCCGATGCCGTCATCGTTCGTGATCAGAATGAGGAAGGCACTCATCGAGGGATGTTTGACCCCACGCGGGCGACCCGACGTCGTCCCGGTCGACCCTGACGGTCGCCCCGCATCACGCCGGACTGCTCACGGGACGGCTCTGGGCTGGATTGGTCGGGGCGACTGGATTTGAACCAGCGACCACTTGCACCCCAAGCAAGTGCGCTACCAAGCTGCGCTACGCCCCGATACACTACTCTACCAACGCTTCAGACGCCTTCTTATACTCCCCATGAGAGGGTCTTTTCTTGTCGGCGACAGTTGGGCGACAGTTAACCGGCTCTGGTGGCTCAAGAGTGGCCATGGCTGACTTGAGCCGGCTGGGAAAAAATCTGAGATAGTGCTTCTCAATCGTCGCCACTGAATTCCCCATGATGGCGGCTATCTCTGCCAGAGCCACCCCCTGCGCCGCCAGTCTAGAT
>JAPUIN010000387.1 GCA_027297005.1 Acidobacteriota bacterium | reverse complement strand
GTAAATGGCGCGCCGGATCGTGCGGGCGGCATCCCGGATCTCCTCCCCCATGAACGAGGCCGCCTCGAGGCCGGTGACGGCGAACGCGACCGTCGACCAGAAGATCAGGTGCTTGATGCTGGCGACGGGGATGAGGCCCCCGATCGCAAACGATGTCGCCGAACCGAACCGGACGAGGGCCATGCCGCCCATGACGATCAGGCCCAGCGCAGCGATCCAGCGCGCGAGGGCGCCGGCGTTATTGAGCCATTTGCCGTACTCCAGGCCGACCAGATTGACCCAGGTCGCCAGGGTCAGGATGGCAAGAGAGGTCCAGAGAAAATAGGCGCGGCTGTCGGAGAGGTGGAGCCATCTGGAGCCGCCCATGAACAGGATGTTTGCGGCGGCGAAGTAGAGCACCCCGGGAAAATAGGGGAGGTTGCTCATCCAGTAAATCCAGCCGGTCATGAACCCGCCGAAATCACCGAACGCCTTCTTGCTCCAGATGTAGATCCCCCCCTCCTCGGGATAACGCGAGGACATCTCCAGAACGGCGGCCCCGAGCGGGACCGTCATCGTGAGGAATGCGAGTATCCAGAAGAAGATCGCGGTGGGGCCGGCGACAGCCGCCGTGGCCACCCACTGGAGGTTGACGCAACATGTGATCAAGAGCATCACGACATCGCGATAGCTCAGCGCGCGATGCAGCTTGCTCTTCTCGTTCGCCTCGCTCATGCGGGCTCTCCCGGGGAGAGGGGGGAATGGGAAGCCAGCAGTCTAGGGGAAGGCACACAGGCACGCAAGGCGCGTACCTTCCGTGCATCGAGCCGCTCCATGTGTGGCGGGGTCCGTTCCAGTGGTGCTGCGCGACCGAGTCTAAGCCCGAGGTGAAGAGGACCCGCTCTCGGCCGGGAGGGGGTGGCCGAGGCGGTGCGGGCCGTGACGGTGTACACTGCCGCCGGCCGATCGCACCCCACGCGGCTGTGGCGGGGTGGGCGGTCTTTTTCTTGACATGGTGGCGGTTCGGGGTTAGCCTACCTACCGGTCGGTAGGTACCGATCCGGCGCCGTGGGAGGTCGTGTGAAGCGCAGGGTCCGGCACGATCGTCCGACGCGGCAGGCGCAGATCCTCGAGACCTCGGCCCGCATTTTCTGCGAGAAGGGGTTCGATCGGGCCTCGATGGGTGACATCTCCGAGGCGCTGGGGCTGACCAAGGCGGGCGTTTACCACCACATCAGCAGCAAGGAGGAGCTTCTCTTCGAAATCATGTCATACGGCATGGATCTCTTCGAGATGAAGGTGCTCAGCAAGGTGACGGGGATCAAGGATCCCCTGCAGCGTCTGCAGGCCACGCTCAAGGGGCACGTTCTGCTGGTGACGCGTGACCGGACCAAGGAAGTGACGGTGATCCTACACGAGAGTCGCGCGCTCAAGGGGAAGTACCGCGACGCCATCAACCGGCGCAAGCGCCGTTACGTGCGGTTCCTCAAGAAGACGTTCCGCGATCTGCAGAAGGAGGGATGGTCCCGTCGGATCGACCCGGAGATGGCGGCGTTTGCGATGCTCGGGATGGTCAACTGGATTTACCAGTGGTACCGGCCGGGCGGGCGGCTCACGGAGGAGGAGATCGCCGATGCGTTTACCGACCTGTTTCTGCGTGGCGTCCTGGAGAAACAGGCGCGTTGACCTGAGTGGCGTGGAGACCTGGTGAAGACTCAAAAAGAGGTCGGCATCGTCGGCTACGGCGCCTATGTGCCCCGTCCCAGGATCGCGACCGCCGCCATCGCCTCGGCCTGGGGGCGCGGCACGGCGGGCCACCCGCTGGTCCGGGAGAAGTCGGTCCCGGCGCTCGACGAGGATACCGTCACAATGTCGATCGAGGCGGCGCGCGGCGCCATCGCGCGCGCCGGCGTCCACCCGGACGAGATCCGTGCCGTCTGGATCGGGAGCGAATCGAAGCCATACGCCGTCAAGCCGAGCGGTACGATCGTGGCCGAGGCGATCGGAGCGACCCCGAGGGTCAGCACCGCCGACCTCGAGTTCGCCTGCAAGGCGGGATCGGAGGCGATGCAGGTGGCCTGCGCGTTCGTTGGATCGGGAATGGCGTCTTATGCGATGGGAATCGGGATGGACGCCGCACAGAGCAAGCCGGGCGATCATCTCGAGTACACCGCCGCGGCCGGAGGAGCCGCGTTCCTGATCGGACCCGGGCCCGAGGCGGTGGCGCGGATCGAGGCGACCACCTCGTTCGTCAGCGACACCCCCGACTTCTTCCGTAGGCAACACATGCATTACCCGGAGCACGGAAATCGATTCACGGGTGAGCCCGGGTACTTCCGCCACTCGCGTGGTGCGGCGCGGGACTTGCTCGAATCGCTCGGGCGGCGTGCCTCCGACTACCGGTGGGCGGTCTTCCACCAGCCGAACCCGAAATTCATGCGCCGCATCGCAGATGAACTCGGCTTCACCGAGCGGCAGATCGCCCCCGGAGCCGTGGTCGACCGAATCGGCAACACTTACTCCGGAGCCTCCCTCATCGGTCTGGCCGCAATCCTCGACGTGGCTGACGATGGGGATCGGATTTTCTTCTGCTCTTACGGCTCCGGGGCCGGCAGCGACGCGATGTCGCTCGTCACAACGGCGCGTCTACGCGAGGTCCGCGCCGCCGCCCCCGCGGTCCGCGATTATCTAGAGAGGCGCCACGAGGTGGCGGATTACGGCCTGTATCTCCGCCTCGCGGGGAAGATCCGGCTGCTGTAGGGCGGAACGGAGGCAACGTGCGGGAAGTCAGCATCCTCGGGATCGGGCAGACGGCGGTGGCCGAGCACTGGGACCGCTCGATCCGGGACCTGGCCGTCGAGGCGGCCGAGAAAGCGCGCCTCGACGCCGGTCTCGAACGAATCGACGCGCTCTACGTCGGTAACATGGCGTCGGGGATCCTGTGCGGCCAGGAGAACCTCGCCACGCTGACCGCCGACGCCCTCGGGATCTTGCCGGTCGAGGCAGTGAAGATCGAGGCGGCCTGCGCCTCCGGCGGCGCCGCCCTGCGGGCCGCCTGGCTCGGTGTGGCATCCGGGGCGCATGAATACGCTCTGGTGGTCGGTGTCGAGAAGATGACCGATCTGCTGACTGACGGGGTCACCACCGCTCTGGCGACGGCGGCCGACGCCGACTATGAGGCGGGCCACGGAATCTCGTTCGTGGCGCTGAACGCCATGCTGATGCGTCGCTACATGCACGAGCACGGCGTCCGCCACGAGGATTTTGCGCCGCTTTCAATCAACAGCCATCGCAATGCCGCCGAAAATCCGCACGCCATGTACCGGCAGCCGATCACGGTGGATGACTTTGCCCGCTCGCCGATCATCGCCGATCCGATCAACATCCTCGACTCGGCCGGTATCTGCGACGGTGCCGCCGCGATCCTGATCGGACCCTCCTCCGTGGCGCCGCGCGCGCGGAAGGGGGGTGTGCGGATCGCCGCTTCCGCCTGTGCCACCGACACGGTCGGCCTCGCCGAACGTCGCGACCCGCTCGAGTGGCGCGCCGTGGCCGAATCGGCGCGGATGGCCTACCGGCAGGCGCAGGTTTCGGTCAAAGACATTGATCTGTATGAGGTGCACGACGCTTTCACGATCGTCACGGTGCTCTGCCTGGAAGCGTCCGGATTCGCCGATCGCGGTTCGGCGCTGAAGCTGGCGTCCGAGGGCCGGATTGCGCGCGAGGGGGACATCCCGATCTGCACCATGGGAGGGTTGAAGGGAAGGGGCCACCCCGTCGGCGCGAGCGGCGCCTATCAGATCGTCGAGATAGTGCAGCAGCTTCGGGGCGAGGCGGGTGGGGCGCAGATCCGCGGCGCAAAGACCGGGCTGGCGCAGAGCGTTGGTGGATCCGGCTCTGTCGCGGTCACTCATATTCTGAACGTCTAGGAGCCTGTCCGGGTCGTGTGTGGGTCACCAATCGGTGGACGATCCCGCC
>JAPUIN010000386.1 GCA_027297005.1 Acidobacteriota bacterium | reverse complement strand
CCCTGATCATCAATCTTCCGGGGGTGGTCCCCGAGGGTCTGCGAACGAATCTCCTGGGACAGAACATCGATATCGCCCCGACCATCCTGGCCCTGACCGGGATTCGCGGCTTGCAAGGGGTCGACGGCCGGCCGCTCCTCGTCCCGGGAGTGAAAGACGGACCGTTTCGTCCCGCCCCCGGGCGCCCGAAGGTTTTCGCCGAGAGCGACTATCAGCTGATTCATACTGAGAACCGGCGTTATTACATCCCGGGACCGAGTGGTCGGTGGTCATCGGCATCCGACGGACGCCACAAGCTGATTCATGTCCCCCGCCCCTCGGGGGAGTTTCTCGAACTCTACGATCTGATTGAAGATCCGGGCGAACGGGATGAGCTCCTGCAACGACATGGCGCCGTCGCAGCGGAGGTCCGGGATGATCTACTGCGTGCCCTGCGCCGGTTCGTCGACTATGAGCCCGGGGTCGGTCCTGTCGATCCCCGCCCTCTCGATCAGGAAGAGCTGAACCTCCTCCGATCCCTCGGCTATGTCAACTGACTCCGGGCGGAGCCTTCGCGCTCTCCCCGGGGAGATCGGGGCCGAGCAACCGTTCGAGGATCTCGTTCGAGACCAGCCGGGCTCTCTCCGCGATGCGCAGACGCGCTCCTTCAATCGAGACCAGCCCCGCCTCGAGAAGCTCCCCCAGACGCGGATCATCGGGGGATGGAACGGTCGGGCCGTACCGGCGCCGGAGATCGTCAAGGTCGACCCCCTCGCGAATCCTCAGCCCGGCGCAGAGGGCTTCGAATCCCCGCACCGACCGCGGCTGCGGGTCTTCGATCCTCTCGATCCCTTCCCCTCGGTGCATCAGGTAGGTGGCCAGATCACTCGGATTTTGTGAACGCTGTCCACCCAGATAAGAATGCGCGGCGGGGCCGAACCCCAGGTACTCCTGATCGGTCCAGTACTTGAGGTTGTGGCGGCTGCGATGCCCCGGCCTGGCGAAGTTCGACACCTCGTAGTGCTCGAAACCTGCCTGCATGAGCGCATCGGCCGCCCGCTCGAAGAGGGTCGCGGCGGCATCATCCTCCATCGGGATCATCCGCCCGAGACGAATCGACCGCCCGAGACGTGTTCGACCGTGCAACTCGAGCAGATAGAGAGAGATGTGCGAGACTCCGGCACGAATCATCCGATCGAGCCCGGCGAGCGCCCCGGCATGACTCTGACCGGGCAGCCCGAGCATGAGATCGATCCCGACGCTCCTCACGCTCGATTGCACCGCCGCGGAGACCGCGGCAATCGCCTGGGCCGACGAGTGGGGTCGGCGCATCAGGTGCAGCTGGTCATCTTCGAGACTCTGCACTCCGAGGCTCAGCCGGTTGACGCCCGCATCGATGATCCGCCGTAGCCAGCCCAGATCGAAATCCTCCGGATTGACCTCCAGCCCGATCTCGGCATCGTCCGCCAGGCGAAACGTTTCGCGAATCGTCTCCAGGATCCGTTCGAGATCGAGCGGCGCGAGCAGCGACGGCGTGCCGCCGCCAAGATGCACCGAGTCGACCTTCCGGCCGCGCAGCGCATCCTCGACGGTTCGGATCTCACGGCAGAGTGAACGGGCGAACGGTCCCGTATCGGGCCGCCTTCCGGCCACGAGATAGAAGTCGCAGTAACTGCATCGCACCGAGCAGTACGGCACGTGAATGTAGATTCCGATCACACCCGCTCCACACCGTCGGCCGGCACCCAACCGCTGAGCGCATTCGGCAGACTGATCTGGTACCAGTCACCCAGCCTGTTGCGGATCTCGAGGCGTGTCCCCTCGTGCACCGTGAACAGCACCGTGTTATCTGCGGCAGGACCGCTTCGAACCTCGATCAGATCCTCCATGACGATCGCGTGGTTGGCCCTCATCTCTCTCACTTTGTGGTAGAGCGCCCCGCCGCACAGTGCCACGAGAATCCAGGCGGCCAGTGCCCCATAGGCGAGGGCCTGCCGCCACACCGATCCGCGTGCCAGCGCCAGCGCACCGAGGAGTGTCGCGGCGGTGATATAGACGAAGACAAAAACGACTGCGGTGGCACCGGGCGATATGGTGTCGAGCCAGCTTCGCAGGACGAGAATGGGATAAGGGATCTCCGGGGGATCGATCCGATCCCTGATCAGGCCCCGGGCAAACTCCAGATTCTCACGCGCCTCCCGATCGGTCGGATCGAGACGCAGCGCCCGCTCATAGTGCAGGATGGCGATCCCGAGGCGACCTGCCTTGAACCGGGCGTTCCCCAAGTTGTAGTGAACCCGGGGGTCACGCACGCCGTACTGCAGGATCTGCTCGTAGGCATCGGCCGCGTCGTCGTAGCGGCTCTCTTCGTAGGCGGTGTTCCCCTGCTCGAAGAGCTCCAGGGGAGACGAGGCCCGTACCTCCCCGGCGGCGCAGATCGCGCCGATGAGGGTGAATGCGAGACGTGCGCGGCGCCCGCTCATGCCGAGAAGGATCGATCGAGCGCGGCGAGTGTCTCCTCGGCCCCCTTGAGGGCCCGGGCCATCTGTTGCGCGTCGGCGGCGCCCGGGGCGAAACGCGCGAAATCACAAGCCTCCAGGGTTCGATGGAATCCGCGGCGGAGATGATCCGGCACCCCGCGCGAGGCGAACAGTTCCTCGATACGCTGATGCGTCAGCCCGGCTCCCGGGGTCACGAACTTATCGGCGACATATTCGGTGAGTGCCTGGGCGAGCGCTGTGTAGAAAGCGCGCGACACCGTCGGGATCATCCGGCGTGATGCCTCCTTGAGCCTGCGGCTCGCCACCTTGCGCGCGCGCCGCTGCCTCCGGAATCGGGCGTTGGCCCGCCAGCGGTCGCGCCGTAGGGCGAAGGCGAAGATCCCGACGTCGGCCGCCACCGGGATCAGGAGAAGCAGGGTGAACCAGGCTCTCCGGTAGAACGGCCGCGACTGATCCCTGAGACCGTCGGCCGCCAGCTTGATGTAGTTGATGTCACGGCGCAGTCGCCTGACGTCGCTCTGGGCCACCGTCCCGTAGGGCGATCCCTGCTCCCCCTCGCCACGCGCAACCTGAATCGTGATCGGCGCGCTCCAGACAGTCCGATATTCCCCCACCTTCGGATTGAAGAATGAGAACCGCACCGGCCCGATCCTCTGTTCGCCGGGCGCCATCGGGATCAGCACGTAGTCCCAGACCCTTTCTCCACGCAGCCGGTCGCGCCGCACGCTCGACTTGGACGCCACTTTCGGCGGATATTGCTTGAAATCAGGGAGATCGGGCAACGGCGGGCTCGTCACGGCGTTGAGATTCCCCTCCCCCGCGATCCTCACCTTGAGCCCGATGGCGTCATTGACGAGCGACTCGGTCCGATCGGCGGTCACCGACAGCGCAAAATCACCGACTGCCCCCGCAAATCCAGGCGGTTGCGATTCTTCCGGCAACGGCATCACGTGGATCGTCACCGGCCGCGTCGATCGCATCAGCCTGTCGATCGGCGAGAAGAAGAAGGACTGGATCGGATCGGTGGGACGCCGGCGGACCTGCACCTGATAGGTCACCGCCGGGATCGTCAGGTCGCCGGTGCGGGTCGGGAACAGCGCCCGCTTCATGAGGGTGTACCGCGTATACGGCAGCCCCGCAACCTGGACCCGGCGCGCGTCAAAGTTATCGGGCAGCTTGATCTCCTCGGCCCAGAATCCGGGGAATGCGGGGGAGGCCTGGACTGAGACGCCCAGCAGGTCCGGCTGGGTGTCGAGCAGGAACGACAGGGTCACTTGCTGGCCCACGAACACCTCGCGCAGATCGACTTCGGCACGCACCCGGACATCCTCTGTCGTTGATCGCGAGGAATCATCGGGGGCGGATCGATCCGGAACCGGCGACGGCATCCGCGGCCCAAGCCCGGATCCCGATCCGGGACGCCCCCCCCCCCGAAGGACCTCCACAGCCAGCGCACGAGTGGAATGGCTCCTCCCCGCGATCAGAAGTCCGATCGGAGGTATGCGCAGCCTTCCGACCCTGCGCGGCCTCAGTGAGTAACGGAATCGCTTCGAGGAGATGCTGCGACCATTGACCCACTGAAACCGGGTGGAGACCGAAGGTCCTCCCACGACGTCGAAGTCCACGATCCGCGAGATGTCAGGCGCCGTCGCCTTGCCAGCGGCGCTCCCCTGAATATCGATCGTGAGAGTGATCCGATCGCCGGGCCGGATGCGGGTGCGATCGACCGACGCGTGCACCTTCGTCTCCTGGGCGCGCGCCGGTTCACCGGTCATCCCGAAAGCCAGACAACCGAACAGGACCGATGCGATCCGAATGGCGCGCCCTCCCACCGGAGCCCGCTGCCCGGTCGCCGCCGGCTTCCTCACCAGTCCTTCTCCGGCTGCTGCCGGTGCGGCGCCGTCGCCTTCGCATGCTTCCTCACACCCTCGCGCTCATCCTCACGGATTGCCTCCAGGATCCGCCGTGCATCCTCCTCCGACATCTGACCGGGGCCCTTGCGCGGTTGCTTCTGCCGCGAATCGGCCGGCGGGTCGCCAGGCTGCTCCTCGGGGGATTTCTGAGGTTCCTGCCGGTCGTCCTTCTCCCCATCCTGCTGGTCCCCCCCTTGTTGTTGCTGCTGTTGCTGCTGCTCCTCAAGCAGGCGCAGCGCGAGCTCAAGATTGCGCTTGGCGTCCTGGTCCGATGGATCGGCACGCAGCGCCTGGACATAGGCCTTCGCCGCGTCCGGCACCTGCCCGGCGAGCATCAGCGCATTGCCACGGTTGTAGATCGCGGATTGCGCCAGTGCGGCATCGCGCGACGCTTCGGCACGCCGGTATTCTCCGATCGCCTTCTCGTATTCACCTTTGCGGAAAAGCACGTTGCCGATGTTGTAGTGCAGCTCGGGAGCCTCCGGACGGATTGCCTGCGCGTCGGTGTACATCCGCAACGCCTCATCGTACTGCTTCTGTTCGAAGTATCGATTCCCCTCGTTGTTCCTGGACGCCGCCGAGTCTGCAGATGCCGCGCCGGTCCCTGCCATGACAAGGACCACGGTCATCAGGAGACTAGCCACGAGTCTCACGCCCCCCCCTCCTTCGCCGCCGCCCGGGGGCCCTCCGCGCGCTTCGTGCGGTCCGGGATCGCCGCCTCCATCGCGAGGAGGATCAACGCGACTGCGAGCGGGAGCTGGTAACGATCTTCATACGATCGATGCAATCGGCTGGAGAATGTCTGCTGATCCATCCCGGCGATCTCGTCGTAGATGCGTTCCAGCTCCAGCCCCTCCGTCGTGGCCCGATAGTAGCGCCCTCCTGTCGCCAGAGCGATCGATTCCAGGGCACTCTCCCCCAGCCGGCTCGTGACCTTCCTCTGCTCGCCGTCCTCCTTGTACCCGACGACCTGTCCGCGCTCGTTGCGTATCGGGATCGGCTCGCCCGACGGTTTTCCGATTCCGACCGTGAAGATGGTGATCCCCGCCTCGACCGCATCGCGGACCGCCGCTTCGACGTCTCCCTCGTGGTCCTCGCCGTCCGTGATCAGGATCAGCACCCGG
>JAPUIN010000385.1 GCA_027297005.1 Acidobacteriota bacterium | reverse complement strand
CCGTTACGGGGGGCCGGTCGCGTCGAGCACACCGCGGCGCTGCACGGCCGCCCTGCGGGCCGGGTGCTATACTCGAAAATCCAAGGTGCACGGCTGTTTGCGCCGTTCCAGGCTGGAGCCGATGTCGTCACGTTCGAAACGGAAAAGGGCTCGTGCCTCGCTTGGGGCGAGACGCGATCAACACGTCAGCGAGAACGTTTCTCCCGACTCGCGCAGCGGGGGTCGCCGCGTGGGAGGGGTGGCGCTCATCGCGAGTCTGGCCGGCCTGATCGCCCTCGCCGCGCTCATCTATCTTCTTCTTCGACCGCACGTGCCGTCCCCCGGGACGCTCCCTCCGGCCGAAGCCGGCATACCGGCCTCCTCGATCCCATTGACCGAGACGCACACGAAGGTCGCGATCCTCGGCCTGGACGGGGCCGACTGGGAGATCATCGATCCGATGATCGAAAAAGGGGAACTGCCGAACCTGGCGGCCCTCAAGAAACGCGGTGCCTGGGGCAACATGAAATCGATGAAGCCGATGCTGTCGCCGCTGCTCTGGACATCGGTCGCCACCGGGAAGTCCCCCTCCGAGCACGGCATCATCGATTTCCTCATGAAGGATGCGCGGACGGGACGGGCCGTTCCGGTCACCAGCCGTTGGCGCAAGACCAAGGCGTTGTGGAGCATCTTCACCGATGTCGGCAAGACCTCGTCATTCGTCGCCTGGTGGGCCACCTGGCCCGCGGAGCCGGTGCTGGGGCACATGGTCTCGGATCGTGTTGCCTACAGCCTGTTCGGCTACGAGGCGGATGACGCCGACCGGGCCGGCGCGACCTACCCCCCGGAGTACTTCCGTGACATCCAACCGCTCGTCATTGATGACACCACCGTCACGTACGAGGAGATTCTCGAGTTCGCCGCCATCACGCGGGAGGAGTTCCGGGCCGGCCGATTGCGCATCGAGGAGAATCCCCAGTACGCCTATCGCGAGCCGGTCAATCACCTGACCAAGATCCTGGCGAGCGCGCGGACCTATCAGGCGATCACCAGCGACCTCATCGATCGCGGGCAGCCGGATCTTCTGGCCGTCTACTACCAGGGGATCGACGAGGTCTGCCATCGCTTCGCGCACTACATGCCCCCGAAGATGGCGATGGTGACGGAGGATGATTACGAGCGCTATCACGATGCCGTCTTCGCTTATTACCGCTACCAGGATCGGCTTCTGGGGGAGATCGTCGACGGGCTCGACCCCGGAACGGTCGTCATCGTCCTGTCGGATCACGGGTTCCGGAACGGCAGCGCGCGTCCGCCCGACGATCCCCCTTACATTGAAGGGAAGCCCGGCCTCTGGCACCGCCGCTACGGGATCCTGATCCTTGCCGGTCCGCCCATCCGGCCGGGACGGCTCGATACGACGGAATTGCTCGATATCGCGCCGACAGTTCTCTATTTGAGTGGCATGCCCCACCCCGATGACATGCCGGGACGGGTTCTCGAAGAGGCGATCCGGGATGACTTCCGCGCGCGCTACCCGGTTCGCACCATCGCGTCGTACGAACCGGTGCGTGGACGGTTCCTTCCCTCCGAGGAGGTTGCCGCGGATTCGAATATCGAAGTGGAGATCCTGGAGCGTCTGCGATCGCTCGGCTACATCGGAGGGGAGGGAGATAGGGCTGATGCAGCCCCGGCCGGGGGCCCGCCTTCGCTGGCCGAATCGGGTCCGGATGGCGAGGCGCTGGTCACCGGTTACCTCAACCAGGCAACACTTCTTCTCAAGAACAAGGAGTACGAGCGGGCCGAGGAGATGATCCGGAAGGTGCTGGAGGCAGCTCCCGCGTTCTCTCCCGGTCTCATCCTCGCCTCGCAGATCCACGCCGAGCAGAAGCGGTACGGTCCGGCCATCGAGATGGCGCGCAAGGTGGTCGAATTCGATCCGCTTGGGGAGAAGCAGTCATTCGCCCGACTGGGTAAGCTCTACATCGACGATGGGCGCTCCGACGAGGGACTGGTCTTTTTGCGGAATATGGCAAAGGACAATCCACGAATCGGCGAGATCCGGGGGGCAATCGGTTCGATCCTGCTCAGTCGCGGAGAGATGGAGACGGCCGAGAAGGAGCTGCTCGCGGCGCTGCAGATCGATCCGGTGCTCGGCGAGCCGCTGAGCGAGCTGCACAAGATTTATCGCGGGACGCCCAAGGTGCTCAGTCTCGAGTCGATCGTCAGGGAGGGCATGGCGAGGAACGACAAGTCGGTCGTTCATCACAACTGGATGGGGATCATCCACGAATGGAAGCACAACCTGCCCGAGGCGGAGCGCTCCTTCCTGCGGGCGATGGAACTCGATCCCGATTACGTCGCCACGATGGCCAATCTGGGGGCCCTCTACGGGAGGATGGGACGTCTTGAGGAGGCGGTCAGGATCCTGAGGCGAGCCGTCGCCAAGGTGCCGGAGAATCAGGAGTCGTGGATCAACCTGGGCGCCGCTCTCGGGCGGCTGCACCGGCCGGCCGAAGCGATCGTCGCGCTGGAAACGGCCCGCGAGAAAGGGGTGCGGAGCACGACGCTGTTCAACGCCCTGGCGCTTGCCTACCTGGAGACACGACAGCCCGAGAAGGCGCGCCGTTCTCTGGATGAGTCCCTCCAGATCGACCCGGGGCAGACGGATGCGCGAGAGTTGCTCGAGAAGATGGATCGCTCGTTCTGAGAAACCGCTCGGGATTCCTCAACAGATCGGAAAACCTCTCCCACGCCTCGAGACGAACCCCCCGCATCAGGGTGCGCAGAGCGGCGTAATGCTCGCCGTACCGATTGAGCGCCTCCCTGAACTCATCCGCCCGCAGGCCCGGGTAGCGAGACGTCCGCGCCTCTGAGACGTTGAAGCCCCAGGCGGCCACCTCGAAGAAGTGACGCTCCATCTCGGGCGTGACGCCGCCCGGGAGGGGGAGCGCGGTCGCTCCGGCCAGATGGCGAGCGTGGAAGTATTCGTGATCGAGGAGCAACTGAGTCCATGCTTTGCTGCGTTCTCCCGTGATCGAGTTTCGCGCATAAAGGATGTCGTTCCTCGAGCCCGGGCCGGCCAGAGGTGCGCTCGCATCGGAGTCGGGATCCTCGGCGCCCGGGCGGACCAGGGCCATGTAAATCCTGCGCGACCTGGTGGCGGCACGGGTCGGTGTGACCGGTCGCATGGCATGGATATAGAGCCCGTAGTCGGGGCGGAGATCCAGAAGGATCCGGTGCGGCTGGAGCGCCTCCCCGGAGGCTTTCGCCTCCGCCGCTCCAGCCTCCCGGAGTGCCGCCAAGGGGAAGATGGCCACCAGAGCGACCACGAACCCGAACGTCACTGCCACCAACGATTTGCCGCGCCTGATCATGATCTTTCCATGTACCGCGAGGGGAGGGGAACCTCAAGGTCGATTTACGTGATCTGGCCCGGCTTTTGGGAGGCGGAAGGGTCTTCCAGGGTCGATTTGCGCCCCAACAAGTGAATTGACGAAGTCGCGTTATGGTATATTTACCTCATGGCAAAACGGATAGTCAGAGAGGCCACCACGTATAGCACCAATGAGGCGATCACTCGCCGGGTCTACCGTGCGCTCAAGACTCCGAGCGACAACGATCGCACGACCGATCCAATCATCGCTTTCCACTTCAAAGGGAAGCAGGACTATATCCTCATACGATGCAACAAAGAGCCGGAGATCAGCATCAAGGGTAGGGATCAGACCGCAGGTGAGGTAAAATTTTTCGCTTATAGCGATTTCAAGGATTACAGTGAAAAGGATGTTGTTTTCAAATTGAGCGACAGCCTGACACTGGTTGAGCTCTACAGCAAAGGGGCGATCAGGAAAATTACGTGGGACTCATGGGACAAATTCTGCCGCTGGCTCGATACGCTCGACGAAGACGGTGTTCAGATCTCCCTCAAGCTTCCCTGCCTCGTGTACGGCGCGGTGAAAAACCAACTGCCCTCCATGCAGAACTTCATCGTCGAGGCCGTCAAGGGAGCCCTCAAGAACGGCAATCAACAGACGAAGGGCAAGGTCGAGGACTGATTCGTCTTCTCGCGGCATCGATTCTGATCGGCTTCGCGCTTTTGGGCTCTGCCGCCCTGGCGGGAACGCCGATTATGCCGATCGACGAGATCCGCCCCGGCATGGAAGGTGTCGGGCGGACCGTCTTCGAGGGGGACACCCTCGAGGAATTCCGCGTCGAGATCCTCGGTATCCTGAAAAACGCCATCGGCCCGCAGGAGGATATGATTCTGGTGCGGCTGCATGGCGACAAAGTCGAGTTCACCGGTGTCGTCGCCGGCATGAGCGGCAGCCCAATCTCCATCGATGGCCGGCTCATTGGCGCGCTCTCCTATCGAATTGGAACGTTTGCGAAGGAGCCGATCGCCGGCATTACTCCAATCGCGTCAATGTTGCGACTGGCCGATGCCGCGGCGAAGGATTTTTCAGAATGGTCCCGCCCGCCCGACCTGCTCGGTCGTTTCCTCGGAACAGCCAATGGAGGTGTTTCAATCCCGCCGATCAACGATGCACCCACTCCCGTTCCGGCCCTCCGGAAAACCGCCTCCGTGGCGGGACAGCTGGAGCCGATCGGCACTCCGCTCATCTGCACGGGATGCGATCCCGGCGTGCTGCGCTATTACGCTCCGATCTTCGAGGCCCACGGCTTACAACCGATGGTGGGAGGGGGTGCCTCGGAGGATATCGCATCGTTGCCGTTCGAGCCCGGCAGCCCGATTGCCGCCGCTCTCGCGCTCGGTGATCTCGCCATGACCGGAGTGGGGACGCTGACGGCGGTGGATGGAGACCGGATCCTGGCGTTCGGCCACCCGCTGCTCGGAACTGGCCCAATCGAGATTCCGATGACACAGGCCGAGGTGCTCCTCACCTTTGCCTCGGAGGCCGGGTCGTTCAAGATCGCCAACGTAACCCGCCCGGTAGGCAGTTTTGTCCGCGATGGTCTCACCGCAGTCGTCGGCCAAGTTGGGCGATCAGCGCCGATGATCCCGGTCGAGGTCCACGTGACCTCGCCGGCCGGGAACCGAACGTTTCGCTATCGCATCATGGACAACCGGTCCTGGTCGCCGGTGCTCGTCGCGGTCACCACCGCGAACAGTCTCGTGCGCACCACCGAGTATGACGCCGGAGCGGCGCTCGACCTCAGGTACCGGATCTCCCTCGAGGGTTATCCGGATGTCCTGATCGAGGAGATCTTCTCGGGGACCAGCGCAACCCAGCCGGTGCACCTGGCAGTGGCGAACACCGCCGGTGGTCTGTTTGGCGTGCTCCACAATAATCGATTCGAAACGCCCCGCATGCTCGGTGCGCGCGTGGACGTCAAGGTTCTTCCGGAAAACCGGGTCGCCGTCATCACCTCGCTGAGCGTCTCGCGGACGCGGGTTCGCCCCGGGGAGACGATTCGCGTGACGGCTGTGCTGAAGCCGTATCGCGGCGAGGGTCGGACGGTCGCCTGGGACTTGAAAATCCCAGAGAACATGCCGCGCGGAGACGCCCGGATCGTGGTCGGCAGCGGCCCCGCGATCAATAGATTGGATCGGCAGGTGCTGCAGAGGCGCATCAGCCAGGCCGGCAGCCTGAGCGATCTGATCGCGCTGGTGGAGAGCCGACGACGCAACAGCACCCTGTACCTGAGCCTGTCGCGTCGTTCCCCCTCCGCCGTCGTGCGCAGCGACGTCCTTTCCGATCTTCCGCTGTCAATCTTCAGTGTGTTCAACAGTCCGCGGTTGAGTTCCGATACGACTCTGATGTTCCGGGCCCCAGTTCTCGAACTGGAACGGGACCTGGATCTGGTCGTTGTCGGTGGTCGCCGCATTTCGGTCAAGGTGCAATGAGATACTTCCAGACCAAGCGTACGTTCACGATTCAGTCATTGGCGTGTGCCGTGCTCGTCGCGTTGCTCGCGATTGCCGATATCCCGGCCGTCACCTCCCAGACCTGGCGTCAGCGCGAGCAGGCCGACTTCCAAAAAGGGGAGCCGGAAAGTGTCTCGCTCTCCGCCGATGGCGCCCTGCGTCTCTCCCCGCCGATGGAAGTGCTCTATGAAACCCCGCAGCCGTATGTATGGGCCCTCGCCCGCGATGCGACGGGAATGATCTATGCCGCCGGCGGGAACGACGGGATGATCTACCGGATCACCGCGGAGGGGGAGGTGGGGGAGTTCTATCGCATCGACGAACCGGAAGTGAGCGCTCTCGCGGTGGGCCCGGATCGGGTGGTCTACGCCGGATCGGTGCCCGGAGGCCGGATCTACAGGATTCAACCCGACGGCTCGGAGGCGTGGGCATCGGAGACCAAAGAGGAATATATCTGGTCCCTCGTCATCGACGGCGACGGCAACCTCTACGCGGGCACCGGGCTGGACGGGAAGATCTTCAAGTTCGATCCAAAGGGTAAGGGACATGTTCTGTTCGACAGTGCCGAAACGCACATCCGGACGATCCGCCTCGATGGTGACGGGAACCTCATTGCTGGTTCGGACGGCCACGGTCTCGTCTACCGGATCTCGCAGGATGGAGAGCCGTTCGTCCTTTACGACGCGCCTCTCGACGAGGTGACGTCCCTCGCCCTGGGGGTGGACGGAACGATTTACGCTGCGGTCATCGGCCGGAAGGGCCGCTCGCGAGAGCGGAAGGCCCCATTGCCGGCCCCGAAACCGAAGGCGCGGCCGTCCGGCGAGGCGATATCGTCGGGCGAATCGGAGAAACAATCAGAGGCCGGTTCGGCGCAGATGCCCAGGGAACAACGGGTGCCGCTCTCGATGGAGGGGAAGGTCCTCGCCATCTCGGAAGACGGTTACGCGCGAGAGATCTGGTCGGGGAACCAGGAAGCGATCTTCTGTCTGGAGACCACACCCGACGGTCGACTTCTGATGGGATCGAGCGTGCAGGGACGTATCTATGCTTATGACCCCAAGGACGGCAGCATTCGCGAGATCGCGCGATTGGCCTCGAGCCAGATTACGACCCTGCTGACCGTCGAGGACGGGTCGACCGGGGCCGGCCGGGGGAATCGGCGTGCGGCAGCCCCCGGAGATGTCCTCGTCGGAGGAAGTAATCTGGGAGCCGTTGCCCTTCTGCGCCAGGGGTATGCGTCCTCGGGCACGTTCCGATCGGAGGTCCGCGATGCCCGGTCGTTCGCGACCTGGGGCCGGTTGTCATGGAAGGGTGATCTCCCGAAGGGTACTTCCATCGCGATCAGCGCCCGCACCGGCAATACCGAGGAGCCTGATCAGACCTGGTCGGGCTGGAGTGAGCCGCTCCCCGATCCGCGCGGGTCGGTCCTCGATCGGCCCTCCGCGCGGTTCATGCAATGGCGGGCCACGCTGAACACCTCAGATTCGGAGCGGACCCCTGTTCTCCGTGAGGTGTCAGTCACCTACCTGCAGCGCAATCTTCCCCCCGAGATCAGCAAGGTGGAGGTGCAGGCTCCCGGGATCACCTTTCAGAAGGTGCCCGCTTCGGGACCACGCGGCCAGAAGGAGGGGGGGCCCGCCGCTGCGAAGAAGAATCAGGCCGAAGGCAACGCCCGACGCACCACGCGTGTTCAGGGGAGGCGCGGTTTCGACCCGGGAGCGCGATCGGTCACCTGGCAGGCGATCGACCCGAACCACGACGCGCTGCGCTACGATGTCTACTTCCGGGCCGTCGATGAGAAGACTTGGAAGCCGGTCCGTACCCACATCGAGGAAGCATTCGTGACGCTGGACAGCATGGCGATGCCGGATGGCACCTACCAGTTCCGGGTGGTGGCGAGCGACGCAGCCTCCAATCCGGCGGGGGAGGCGCTGACGGCGGAGACGCTGTCGAGCCAATTCGACGTCGACAATACGCCTCCCCGCGTCGAGGACTTGAAGGTTTCGGTGCGGTCCTCAGAGATCCGGATCGTCTTCACCGCCCGAGATACCTTCAGCCTGATCCGGGAAGTTGCCTACTCGATCGATGCCGGCGAGTGGGTGACAGCCAGTCCCGTTGATGGTATGCACGATGCGTCCGAGGAGATGTACGAACTCATGCTGCCGAGCGCGGCATCTGGAGAGCACACCCTCGTGGTCCGCGCGACGGATGCATCGGGCAACATCGGCGCATCGCGGGCGGTCTTCGAGGTCCCCTAACAGGAAGGGACGGCGTGTCCGCCAACGGGTGGTGTCGGCGGGAGTGATCATCCGTCGGGTTCATTCGCGGGCCCGTCGCAACCACCTCATCATCCGGTTCGCCCACGACGGATCACGGCGATCTGCGTGGTGGCATTGTTCGCGCGGCTCGCTCCCTTCAATGAACATTTCCCAGCTCTGATCACGACAGCGCCAGCTGGCCAGGAGGCCGGTCTCGGGATCGATCACCTGATCGACCAGCCCCCCGGGGCGCTCCCAGCGGCGCTTGGAATCAAGGCCGGCGTCACGCGTGAGTTCAGCCCAGATCGGAAGGGCCAGCGCCGAGCCGCCGACCTTGAGAGGCCGGTTATTGTCGAACCCGACCCATGCCAGCGCCAGGAAATCGGGATGGAACCCGACGAACCAGGCGTCGCGCCCGTCATCGGTCGTGCCGGTCTTCCCGGCGAATTCTCCCTTGAGCCCGTATGACCAGATCGAGGCCCCGGTCCCGTACAGCACCACGTCGCGCATCAGATCGAGCGTGAGGTAGGCGGCCTGCGGCGTGATCACCGCCTCCCGCAGCGGGCGGGGGACATGTCGGGATCGGCCCCTTTCATCGACGACGTGGGTGATCAGTCGAGGCGCCGTGCGGACGCCCAGGTTGGCGATTGGGGTAAAGGCGGCGGCGGCCTCGATCGGCGTGACCTCCATCGTTCCCAGGGCGATCGAGGGGAGGGCGCGGAGCGGGCTCTTGATCCCGCATCGTCGCGCCGTCCGAACCACCTCATCGAGTCCGATCGATTGCGCCGCGCGGATCGTGGGCACGTTCAGTGAGAGAGCCAGAGCCCGTCGTGCCGGCACGGGACCGCGGTACTCGAGGTCGAAGTTTTGCGGCGCCCAGATCTTCCCGCCCACCAACATCTCAAGCGGCGAATCGTCGAGAATGGTCGCCGGGGTGAAGCTGTCGTCGTGGGCGTCCTGGGCCTTGCGGAAGCCCGCCAGATAGACGAACGGTTTGAACAACGAGCCCGGTTGACGATGTGCCTGGGTCACCCGGTTGAATTGCGTCCGTCCGTAATCCCGCCCGCCCACCATGACCAGCACGGAGCCGTCACGGGGGCGAAGCGCGACGAGCGCTCCCTGCAGCGCTCCACCGGGCATCGGGCGTAACCGCGGATATCCCTTCTCGAAACTCGACAGGCTTCGTGACAATATTTTCTCGGCCCGGGCCTGCAGGAGCGGGTCGAGGGTCGTGAAGACACGCAGCCCGGTCTGGCCGCCGGGATCGTGCAGTCCCAGCTTGCCCAGCGCCTCGCCGACGGCGTCGAGGAAGTACGGCGCCTGCCGTGGAGCGGGGGAGGACTGGGGGCGAAGTCCCAGCGCGACCTTAGAGGCGCGCTCGAGTTGTTCGTTCGAAATGAAACCCTCGTCGTGCATCAGCCGGAGGACGACGCTACGACGTCCTCGGGCGTCATCGGCGTGACGGTAGGGATGGTAACGGCCGGGTGATTGAATGAGGCCGGCGAGCAGTGCCGTCTCGGTAAGAGACAGGGAACGGACGTCCTTCCCAAAGTAGTGACGCGCGGCGGCGCCGACGCCGAGGATCGAAACCGGCCCGCGTTGAGCCAGGTAGATATTGTTCAGGTAGGTCTCGAGGATTGCGTCCTTGCTCCGGAACGCTTCAAGCCCGAAGGCCGCCAGCGATTCCCAGATTTTGCGGACGATGGTGCGATCCCCGGAGTTCGGGTAGAGGTTTTTGGCCAGTTGCTGGGTAATGGTGCTGCCCCCCTGCACAACTCCGCCGCTGCGCAAATTGACTAGAAAAGCGCGAACGATCGCTTTCGGATCGATCCCGGGATGACGGTAGAAGCGGCGGTCCTCGACGGCGATGACGGCCTGGGTGAGATGCTCCGGCAACTCGTCGAGCGACACGAGGGCGCGCTCGGTATAAGTGTCTCCCGACAGGATGCCGAGGGCCTCCGGCTCGAGCCGTACTGTGTCGAGGGTCACATTGCGATCGAGATCGATGATCTGCGACACGTGGCTGAACCCCATGCGAACCCTTACGAGCGCCGCCTGGGAGGGCCCGTCCGCGTATTCGAACGCGTTGAGATAGATATCGTAGGAGCGAAACCGGCGGGCATACTCTCCGGGCCGGGTCGGCTCCCCCTGCACGATGCGGTATCCGAGGCGGGAGAGTCGTTCGGTCAGATCGCGCCGCTCAACGTAACGTCCCTCCTCGAGAACAAAGGGAGCCGAGAAGACTCGAGTGGAGGAGGTTTGCGAGAGGCGGGAGAAGCGCCAGTTGGCATCGATGAAGGCGACGGTGAGGACGCCGGCGAGAAGAACGATGAGCCCCAGCCCGAGCTTGATTAAACCGGCGAGAAAGGAAGGACGCCTGCGTCTGCGCGCCCTCGATCGGGTTCGACCGGAAGCCATCGTTGTACTCCGGCGCCGATCAGTGGAGCGGCCCGGATCGGCGCGAGGTCGCTAGGTTAGCACGGCGGGTGGAGACGGGCGAAGAGCGGCGCGCCCCCGGGGAGACGATTCACTCCTCGGAGTTCCCGGGGCCGATCGGGGGAGCACCCTCCAGGGATGCCTTGAAGATGGAGGAGAGATCACCCTCGATGATGTCGCTCGGCATCGACGCGCGATCGATGATGACCTTGTTGCGCGATATCTTTTTGGCCCGGTACATCGCGTCGTCCGCCGCCTTGAGCAGATTGGCCTCGGTGCGCACATGGCGGTTCGCCGGATAGGAGGCGATGCCTGCACTGACGGTGACCCGGACGAGGAATTCCCTGTACTTGTACACCTGCTCCTCAGCTGCCCGGCGGACACGCTCGGCGACGATGGCGGCACGGATCCCGACCGTATTCGGGAGGATCATCAGGAATTCCTCGCCGCCAAAGCGGCCGACGATGTCGGTCTCGCGTGCGCTGTCGAGTACGACCTTACCGAACGAGCGCAGGACCTGGTCGCCACAGTCGTGGCCGTACTTGTCGTTGATCTGCTTGAAGTGATCGAGATCGAGAATGACCACGGACAGCGGGGCAACGTACCGCTGCGCCCGCTTGAACTCTTCGGTGAGCCGCCGGTTCAGATAGCGATCGTTGAGCAGATTAGTGCGATCGTCGGTCACGGACATTTTCAGCAGGCGCTCGTTGGTCTCGCGCAATTGCCGGTTGGATCGCTCGAGTGAGCTGTACATGTAGCGTTTCTTGAGCGCGGCACGCAGGACTGCATCCAGTTCGTCGAAGTGAAACGGTTTCACGATGAACTCATCCGCGCCGGCACGGAGCGCCTGGACCTTGGTGGCGACATCGCGCTTGACCGTCATGACGACGATCGGGATCCCGGCCAGGGAGCGATCCCGCTTGGTCGTGTGGATCACCTCGATCCCCTCGGGCGGGGGGATCATCAGATCGAGGAGGATCAGATCGGGTGGCCGCGAGGAGATCTGCTGCAGCGCGATGCTGCCGTTGAGGGCCGTCTGGACGTCGTACCCCTCCATGCCGAGCCATTCGGCGAGCAGATCGACGCTGTCCTGGTCGTCATCCACGACCAGGATCCGGAATTTTCGCGTGGGGTCACCCGTCGGTGTCGAC
Organism: Acidobacteriota bacterium; assembly: GCA_027297005.1. Next base: position 1,723 of record JAPUIN010000385.1, on the reverse strand, counting down.
GGAGGATCCTGAGGTGGTACATGCATTGGCGCCCCGGGATGCAGGGGTGGGGAGCAACCCCGGCATGCGTCATATTCTATACGATCGGTGGGAGGCCTCGGCAACCGCAAATTCAGTCCTGACGCGGGTTTCCGTGGAATTGCGTCAGAGCGCCGTCGTGGGCGTCAAGGATCGGTCGTCTGCATCGCCCGGATCGGTTTCTCGGGCTCCCCCCATTGCCGGAAAGAGCCGGCGTGGGACCGGAACGTCTCGTAGATGACGGCGTTGTCGAGGTGCGTGACGTTGAACACCGCGAGGGAAGGGACCCAATCCGGTCTCGGGATGTTTGGAATGAGGGTCACGAGCGCGCAGTCGTGCTGCCCCAGCTGCCAGGCGACTTCCGTGGAGAAGAGATAGGCGAAGGCGCCCTTGGCCTGAGGTGGATTCGGAGCGCCGCGCATCAGGACCGCAATGTGCGGGACGACCACGGCGCCGAGATTGAAGCGATCGGGGAAGAAGATGTGGACCGGCTCGTCCTCACGATTCGCGCAGATCGCTTCATCCAACGCGAGCACCCCCCACTCCACCTGTCCGGAGGAGACGGCCCGCCGCACTGCCGCGTCATCCTCGACAATGAGGGTTCCGTTTGTGCGCACTTCCTCAAAATAGGCGCGCGCCCGCTCCTCTCCCCAGATCGAGGTGACCGCCGCCGCATGGAAGGCGGCTGGCCCCCACGCGATCGACGGATGCGCACCGCGCCCTCCCCAGGGGGGGCGGGCCATGTCCCAGATTGATTGCGGCGCGTCCTTTCGCTCGACTCGATCGGTGTTGTAGATAATGACCCGCGGGTTGACCACGAAACCGATCCAGCGGAATTGCGGATCCCGGTATTGAGAGGGGACTGGACGCGCCCCGGCGGGGCGGAACGGTTGCGCCAGTCCCGAGTCCACGAGCTCCATCGCGGAGAGTGGTGATGCGCCCCAGAAGAGGTCGACGTGGCCGGCTGCCGCCTCGCGTTTCAGCTGAGGGAAGAATGCCTCGCCAAGGTTCTCCCGGTAGACCGCCTCGACCTCGACTCCGGTTTGATGGGTGAAGGTGCTGAGGATCGGTGCCGCGGTCCGGCGCGGGACCTCCAGGTAGATCACGACCGTCCCCTCGCCCGGTAGGACAATCGACTCCTCCGGCGGGAGAGGGGGTCTCTCGGAGGAGCATCCCGACGACAGAATCGCCGCCAGAAAAAAACACCACGGCAGTCTGCTCGGGGTGGTCACCGATCCCCTGCCTGCCATTCCCGTGCCCCTACAAAGAAACCCTGCCGAACGGCTGACTTTATCGCCGGGCGCAAGGGACTTCAAGGTCGAGACGGGAGGGTCCAGCCCGCATGGACTCCGATTGGCACGGGAGCAACCCGATTGGCGTGCTTCGCTATACCGTGAAGTGTATTTTATACAGTAACTTCCGTTGTGATAGCCGGTCCAGAATTTTCACCACTTTCCCGACTTGGATCAGCTGTGGGATAGGTACTTTTCCCGTCTAGTTTGGCCATCGCGCCCTTGAGGTGCCCCGGCGAAAACTTGAGGTAGTGCTTGAAGCAAACGGCCTCGGTGTTCCCCATGATCTTGGCGATGGTCGCCATCGACTCGCCGGCCTCGGCCAACCGGCTGCCAAACGTGTGCCGGAATAGGTTGAAGAGGGTGCCCTTCGGCTTGGCTATGCCGGCGCGCGCCAAGGCCGCCCCGATGCT
>JAPUIN010000384.1 GCA_027297005.1 Acidobacteriota bacterium | reverse complement strand
GCGCAGCCTCACGCCCATCACCCGAGCGTTGTCGGCGAGTCTGAACTTCTGGATCACCCGCAGGGTGGCGAGGGCGGCCGCCGAGCTGACCGGATTGCCGCCGAACGTCGAAAACGACAGTGGCTTGAGCACCGCCGCGATCTCCGAGGTCGTCGCCGTGCAGCCGATCGGGGAACCATTGGCCATTCCCTTCGCGAAGGTCATCACGTCCGGCTTCACGCCGTAATGATCGATGCCGAACATCTCCCCGGTCCGGCCCCAGCCGGTCTGCACCTCGTCGACCATGAACAGACCGCCCGCGCGCCGGACGCTTTCGGCGACGATCTGGAAGTATTCCTTCGGGGGGACGATGAAGCCGCCCGATCCGATCACGACCTCGGCGAGGATGCCGGCGACCCGGCCGACCGTCGTCGTCTGGATCAGCTCGTCGACGTCCTTCGCGCAGGCGACGTCACAGGACGGATAGGTGAGTTTGAGCGGGCAGCGGTAGCAGTACGGGGCCAGGGCGTGGACGAAGCCGGGCATCTGCGCCCCCATCTGCTTCCACGGCGCCTGCCCGCCGGCCGCCAGGGCCATCATCGATCGCCCCGCGTATCCGTAGCGGAGGACAATCACCTCCTGGTTGCCGGTGTACAGACGGGCAACCAAGACGGCGGTTTCGTCGGCCTCGGTCCCCGAGTTGGTCATGAAGACCCGATCGAGATCGCCGGGCAGCACCTGCGCCAGCGTTTCCGCAAGTTCGGACAGGGAGGGGTTCGGATAGAGCGTGGAGCTGTGGACAAGGGTCTGCGCCTGCCGAACGATCGCCTCCGTCACCTCCGGATGGCAGTGGCCGACGTTGACCGTCAGCACCCCGGCGAAGCAGTCGAGGTACTTCCGCCCCGCGTCATCCCAGACATACATCCCCTCACCCCGGACCAGGGTGAGCGGCTCTTCGTAATAGCCGGTGATGCAGGGGAACAGGTAGCGGCTGTGCTTCTGGGCGGCGTTCGTGCCGGCCTCACCGGAGGCTCGCTCGCGGGGGGCCGGCGAGGCTCCCGCCCCCCTGCGTCCCGCGGCGCCAAGACGAGTCCCTTCACGCTTCGACATCGCAACCTCTCACTCTCTGCCCCCTCGGGAGTGGTCCATCATCAGGTGGTGGCCGGCCCTGAAACCAGGCACGGGCCGTCTCGCCCCGGTGCGATTGCATCATGTTACCACGACAGGGTCCGGCCGAAGGCCGCATCGTGCGGGCGTTCTGGGTAGATCCGGCGCACCGCGCTGTGAAACGCCGGGCGCTACTGCGGCAGGGTCGGGCGTGTCCGGCCTTCGAGGTCCCCGGTGAGCGCCTGGAGAAATGCCACGAGGTCGGCCTTCTCCTGTACCGTCAGGTTGAGCGGCCGGATCTCCCTCGACAACCACTGATTCGGCGTCCCCCCGCGGTTGTAAAAATCGACGATGCTCTCGAGCGATGCCTCGCTGCCGTCGTGCATGTACGGCGCGCTCATTGTGAGGTTCCTCAGGGTCGGCGTCTTGAACGCCCCCTTGTCCTTCTTATTCTTGCTGACGCCGAACCGCCCGAGGTCGGGAATCTGCTTCTGCATCCCGGCGCCGATGTTGTGATACGACTCGTCGGTGAAGTTGAAGCCGGCGTGGCAGGTGACGCAGTTCCCCTTCTGCGGGCCATTGAAGATCTCCATGCCGCGCACGGCCGACTCGCTCATGGCACTCTCGTCGCCGGCCTGGTAACGATCGAAGGGGGCGTTGCCCGCAAGGACCGTCCGCTCGTAGGAGGCGATCGCCCGGGCGACGCGCTTTTCGGTGATGTCGGGCGTATTGAAGGCGGCCTCGAACTCCGGCGCATACGCGGGGACGGCGCGCAGCGTTTCGAGCATATCGGGCAGCATGTGCCCCATCTCGATCGGGTTCTGAATCTGCCCCAGCGCCTGGTCCTCGAGATCGAGGGAACGACCGTCCCAGAACTGCTCCTTGCTGAACAGCCGGTTCATGACCGTCGGCGCGTTCCGCCCGCCGAGCTGGCCGTTGATGCCGGCCGAAACGGAGCGGCCATCGGAGAAGCCGCGATCGGGGTCGTGGCAGCTGGCGCAGGAGACGGTGCCGTCCCTGCTGAGACGGGCGTCGAAATAGAGCTTCCGGCCCAGATCGATCTTCGCCTGCGAGAGCGGGTTGTCTTCGGGGATGTAGGCTGCCGCGGCCTGCAGACCGAGCGGCAGATCCAGCGTGTAGTCTCCGGATGTGACGATCTCCCCGGCCGGCGTCGAAGTCGCGGCTGTATCGGTCTTCTCCCCTTGGGACGTGCAACCCAGGACCAATACGATGGACAGGGAAACAAGCAGGCGATGCGGCATCTCCAACCTCGCTCATCAGTTGAGAACCGGATTTCAGGGGGGCGGAAGCATACCATAGCGGCTGCCGGGTGGGCCTTCCCAGCCACCCAACCGCAACCGGGAGTCGGATCCCTCCGGTGGCTGAGGTCCCGCTTGGACCTCCCTCCCGATTCTGTTAGGATGCGCCGGCCCGCATGCTCCTCCCCGGCGGGCTGCCCCCGGCGCGGCTGGCGGCCCGGCACTATCCTTAACTCAATGATCGACACGGAGGTCGTTGTTCGATGGAGATATTCGCGAGAATTGCACCCCCTGTCGGCCTGGTCGGCCTGATCGCGGCGATCACCCTGTTTTTCTGGATCCGGAAGGAACCGGTCGGCAACGAACGGATGCGCGAGATCGCCGAAGAGATCCATTCCGGCGCCATGACTTTCATGAAGCGCGAATATTCGTTCCTCATCCTGTTCGTCGCCGGCGTGGCGATCCTGCTCGCCTGGAAGGTAAGCGGCATGACGTCGCTGGCCTTCCTCAGCGGTGCGTTCTGCTCTTCGCTTGCCGGCTTCTTCGGCATGGAGGCGGCGACCAGGGCGAATGTGCGGACTGCCGAGGCGGCCCGCTCATCGGGTCAGAGCCGGGCGCTGCTCGTGGCGTTCAACGGCGGCGCGATCATGGGGCTGGCAGTCGCCAGCCTCGGGCTGATCGGTGTCGGCCTCTGGTTCCTGTTCCAGGGCCGCCCGGAGACCGCCGCCGTGATCAACGGTTTCGCCATGGGCGCCTCTTCAATCGCACTGTTCGCCCGCGTCGGTGGTGGCATTTACACCAAGGCGGCGGACGTCGGCTCGGATCTCGTCGGCAAGCTCGAGGCCGGCATTCCCGAGGACGACCCGCGCAACCCGGGCGTCATCGCGGACAACGTCGGTGACAACGTCGGGGACGTCGCCGGCATGGGGGCCGATATCTTCGAGTCGTACGTCGGTTCGATCATCGCCACCATCGCGATCGGCGCGACCATGGGCGCCATCGAACTGCAGGCGCTGGCCGCCACGGCAGGCACGGGGGGCAATGCTCTGAAGATGACGTTGATGACCCTGCCGCTGGCGCTCGCCTCGGTGGGCCTGATCGCCTCGCTGGTGGGGATCGCGGGGATGCGCGTACTGTCGAAGCTGAGCCCGGCGGCCGCCCTGCGTTACTCGACCTTCATCGCGGCGGGGCTCTTCCTCATCGCCGCGGGTCTGATCGTCGACCGGCTCGACGTCAACAACAACGTCTTCTGGGCGATCCTGATCGGCACCGGCGGCGGCATCGCCATCGGGCTGATCACCGAGTACTACACGTCGGCTGGCCCGGTGCGCGCCATCGTCGAGGCCAGCAAGACCGGGGCCGCCACCAACATCATCCGCGGACTGGCGGTCGGCCTGGAGAGCACCGCTCTGCCGATCGTGACGATCTGCGTCGCCATCTGGGTCAGTAACCATTTCGCGGGGCTGTACGGCGTCGGGATCGCCGCCGTCAGCATGCTCGCCACGGTCGGAATCACGATGTCGGTCGACGCCTACGGGCCGATCGCCGACAACGCCGGCGGGATTTCCGAGATGAGCGGTCTCGGGCCGGAGGTGCGCAAGATCACTGATGGGCTGGATGCCCTCGGCAACACGACGGCGGCGATGGGCAAGGGGTTCGCGATCGGCTCGGCGGCGCTGACGGCGCTCGCCCTCTTCGCGGCCTATTCGCAGACGGTGAACACCGTGCGCGGCGAGCCGCTTGTCATGGTCATCAACGACCCCATGGTCGTCATCGGCATGTTCATCGGCGGCGCCCTCCCCTTCTTAATCGCCGCCATGACCATGACCTCCGTCGGCCGGGCGGCCGGGAAGATGGTGGAAGAGATTCGCCGCCAGTTCCGCGAGATCCCGGGGCTTCTGGAAGGGCGCGCCGGCGTGAAGCCCGATGCCGCGCGCTGCGTCGACATCTCGACCCGCGCGGCGTTGCGCGAGATGGTGCTCCCCGGGATGACGGCGGTCCTCGCCCCCGTCGTCATCGGCTTCTGGCTCGGGCCGGCGTCGCTCGGCGGCATGCTGGCCGGCGCCACTCTCTCCGGCGTGCTTCTGGCGCTGATGATGTCGAACGGCGGCGGCGCCTGGGACAACGCCAAGAAGGCGATCGAGAAGGGGGATGTGCCGGGGGAAAAGAAAGGGACCGACGCCCACAAGGCGGCCGTCGTCGGTGACACCGTCGGCGATCCATTCAAGGACACCTCGGGCCCGTCGATGAACATCCTGATCAAGCTGATGGCGGTCGTCAGCCTCGTGATCGCGCCGCTGGTCGGAAAACTTTAATCGGCGCGACAGACCGCGACACGGGCGTCGTTGAAGCAGGCGCCGCCCGAGATCTCGGTGACGGTGTCAGGGATGACGGCATTCGAGACGACGCCGTTTTCGGTGTGCTTGTTCCAGATCCCCTTCGGCAGGAAGACGACCCCGGGCCGCATCCCGGGGTTGATTTTCAGCGGGACCAGGACTTCTCCCAGCTCATTGTGGATTCTCACCCGATCGCCGGCCGACAGGCCGCGCGCCGTGGCATCTTCGGGGTGCATCTCCAGATGGACCTGCTTGAAATTGAACTCTCCCAGCGTGGATGAGATCGAACGATCGGTCGCCGGGGAGATTAACGCCAGCTGATCGCCATTCGCGGCCGGGTCGTCCCGCACGAGGTACGGATTCGAACCGAGGCTCTCGGGCCACAAGCTCGCCTTCCGATCGGGGGTGTCCGGGAAGACGTTCTCGAACTGCACCGGCCGGCCCCCTTCGAACCCGATCTTCAGGATCTTCTCCCGGCGCAGTCGATCGAGTCGCGCCGCGCCCCGGCCCCCATCCGAGTCGCCCCGGCTCGTGGCGCCGCCGTTTTCCCCCGCGATCGGCCCGTCGATCCCGTCGAGAGTGGCGGCGAGGAGCGCGTCCCCGGTCGGCGCCCCCTCTTCGAGCCCCATCCGCTCCATGAGCAGGCGGAACACCTCCTCGTTGGAGCGCGACTCCCCGACCGGCGGGATGACCGGCTCGCCGAGCATGATCGAATAGTTGCCGTAGGAGGTGTTCACCTCCGCGTGCTCGAGGAAGGTCGTCGCGGGGAGCAGGATGTCGGCATACCGCGCCGTGTCGGTCATCACCTGCTCGAAGACGACCGTGAACAGATCCTCGCGCTCGAGCCCGCGGCGTACGCGGTTCTGATCCGGCGTGGTGGCGAGCAGGTTGGAGTTGTAGACGAACAGCGCCTTCACCGGAGGGCTCGCTCCCGCCGCGAGGGCGCGTCCCACGCGGACCATGTTCACGATGCGCGTTTTCTGTTCCGGCACGCCGACGATCCGCTCGTCGTCGACGGCATAGGCGGAGGATGTCGACAGGGTGTACCCGCCCCCGACACGTCCGAATTTTCCGGCGATCGCGGGCAGCGCCAGCACGGCGGCGACGGCGCTCTCGGCGTTGCGGTTCCGCTCCAGACCCCACCCGCACCGGATGAGCGCCGGATCCGCCGCGGCGAAAGCTTCGGCGATGGCGGCGATGTCGCGCGCCGGCACGCGCGCCCGCTCGGCGGCCCGCTCCAGCGTCCATTCCCGGGCCCGCTCGAGCAGTCTCTCCGAGCCGGTCGTGTGCCTCTCCAGGAACCCGCGGTCGACCTTTCCGATCCGATCGAGGTGGGCGATCATCGCCAGCGCGACCGCGCCGTCCGATCCCGGATAGACGGGAAGGTGCATGTCGATCCAAGGGGGATCCATCACCTTGCGGGGATCGATCAGGGCGACCTTCGCGCCAGCTTCACGCGCCGCCTTGATGTACGGCAGCAGATGAATGTGGGTGTGCTTCGGGTTGGCCCCCCAGAGGATGATGAACCGCGCCGCGGCGAACTCGGGATAATCGACGCTCGGCATGCCGGCGTACAGGGCGCATGCGGCGGCGGCGGTCGGCGCGGCGCAGATGGTGGATGCCAGGCGCGACGAGCCGATCCTCCGGAAGAACCGCTCGTCGCTCGTCCCCTGGCTGATCATGCCGTTCGAGCCGCCATAGTAGTACGGCAGAATCGCCTCTCCCCCATGGATGCGGCGGATATCCTCCAGGCGCCGGGCGATCGAGTCGAGCGCCTCGTCCCAGGTGATCCGCGCGAACTGTCCCGAACCTTTCGGGCCGGACCGACGCATCGGGTAGAGCAGCCGATCGGCGCCGTAAACCCTTTCCGGGAAGCGCCGGACCTTGGCGCAGATGTAGCCGGCGGTGATCGGATTGACGTGATTGCCGCGCAGTGCCGTGACGCGGCCATCCTCGATGTCGACCTCGAGGCTGCAGCGGTCCGGACAATCCAGCGGGCAGACGGTATCGACTTTCTGCATGGTGGGAATAGTATCATTGTCCCAGAAGGCTGACCGGTATCAACCCGGCCGGGTCGACTCAGATCCTGCCGGGTTATCCCCCCGGGCGACCGAACCTTTCACGGTGCCTCCTCCATCCCCAGTTGCCAGAACAGGAACGTCCAGTCGTCGGTCGATTCTTCGATCAGCTTGGAGAGCGGCTTGCCGGCGCCGTGTCCGGCGCGCGTTCCGACGCGCAGCAGCACCGGATGCCCGGACGCGGTGGCCTCCTGGAGGCGCGCGGCCATCTTGCGCGCGTGCATCGGATCGACGCGACTGTCCCCCGCCGCCGTCGTCAGGAGCACCGCCGGATAGGAGACGCCATCCTCGACACGATGGTACGGTGAGTAGGCGCGCAGCCAGTGGAACTCTACCGGCGATTCCGCCGATCCGATCTCGGGGATCCAGAGGCGGGCGATCAGGAACCGATGGTACCGGATCATGTCGAGCAGCGGCACCGAGATGATCGCGGCGCGGAACAGGTCGGGTCGCTGCGTGATCACGGCACCGGCCAGCAGCCCGCCATTGCTGCCACCCCGGATCGCCAGCCGCTCCGGCCTCGTGTAGCGCTCCCCCACGAGCCATTCGGCCGCGGCAATGAAATCGTCAAAGACGTTCTGCTTATGGCTCCGCATGCCGGACCGGTGCCATTCCTCACCGTACTCGCGACCTCCCCGCAGGCTGGCCTGCGCGTAGACACCGCCGCGCTCGAGCCATAGCGTAAGCGCTCGCGAGAAGACCGGCGTGAGGCTGACATTGAACCCGCCGTATCCATACAGGAGCGTCGGATTCGAGCCGTCGAGCAGGAGATCCCTGCGGTGCGCCACGATCATCGGGACGCGCGTGCCGTCCTTCGAGCGATAGAACACCTGCCGCACCTCGTACGCGCCGAGATCGAGATCGACCTCAACTCTCTCCCAGACCGACGTCGCGCCGGTCCGGACGTCGAGACGGTGCACGGTGGGCGGGATCGTCGTCGAGGAGAAGCCGAAGAACAGTTCATCGCTGTCGTGCCGTCCTGACAGACCGTCGATCGTCCCGAGTTGCGGCAGTTCAATCCCCCGATCGGGCGCGCCGTCGGGACGATGCAGGCTCAGAGAGGATGAGGCGTCCCGCATGGTGTGGGCGACGATTCCGGATCGGGCGATCACCGCCTGCTCGAGCACCCCCTCCCCCTCCGGGATGATCTCCCGCCAGGCCGACGGCTCGGGACGATTGAGGTCGACCGCCAGCAGGCGGTAGCGGGGTGCCTGCCAGTTGGTCAGCAGGTAGAGAACCCCCGCGATCACCTCCCCCCGGAAGATCGCGTCGATCCCCTCGGCGATCGGGCGGCACGGCGCGCTCGGATCGGCGAGCTCAATCACGAAGAGATCGGAGCGGGTCCATCCCTCGAACGCCATGACGACGAGGTGTCGCCCGTCGGGGGAGAGATCGATCTCCAGCATCTCCTCCATGTCGCGCCCCTCGCCGAAGAGCTTGCGATCCCCGGTCGGGTCCTCGCCAAGACGGTGCCGGAAGAGATGTCGGTTGTAATCCTCCATCGCCGGCTCGACCTCGCCGGGTGCCGGGTATCGCGTGTAGAGAAAACCGCTGCCGTCCGGGAGCCACGCGAGGGAGCAATAACGCGTGCGCGGGATGACATCGGGGAGCGGCCGGCCAGTTTCGACTTCGTACACGCGCAGCGTGCTCTTCTCGTCTCCACCCTCCGAAACGCCGCAGGCCAGCAGCCGACCATCTACCGACGGGAACCACCAGTCGATCGCCGCGGTGCCGTCCTCCCTCAATCGGTTCGGATCGACGAGAGCGCGATCGGTCCCCCCCACCCCTTCGCGCACGTACAGGATCGGCTGGTTCTGATCGGCCCCCTCGCGCCGCATGTGGAAATACCGTCCGCCCCGCTCGACCGGCCTTCCCTGGACGCCGATCGCGAGAAGCGTCGCCAGCCGCGAGCGGGTGCGCTCGCGTCCGGGACGTCCGCCCAGCAGCGCGGCCGTGTGGCGGTTCTGTGCAGCGGTCCAGTCCAGGACTTCCGGATCGGCGCTCCCTTCCAGCCAGCGAAAGGGATCGGAGATCCGGACGCCGTGCAGCTCCTCACTGACCTCCTCCCTTCGGGTTGGCGGCGGGCCGGCCTCGCGCTCCATCCCTCCCTTCGGCTTCACTGATCCCTCTGTGGCTTCAAGGATCCCTCCGGCGGGGCGGTCAGTCCCCGCGCGCGATCGTGCGGAGCGCAGCGTAGTTTGGCATGGGGCCGGCGCGGTGGGCGGGATGTGGATTCAGGACCCGGGGATGGAGATCTCCGCGACGAGTCCGTCGTCGATCCAGCTCTGCAGTATCTTCCCGACCAGCTCTGTCGCCCGCTCCGGCGAGCGCCCCGCGGCGAGGACCTGGCAGATCCGCTCCAGGC
>JAPUIN010000383.1 GCA_027297005.1 Acidobacteriota bacterium | reverse complement strand
GGTCACCTTCGTCGATTATGAAGTGGCCGCGGGTGCCGGCCTCGACTACGGATCGTTCGGGGGGAGGGCGCAGTTCGGGCTCGGTCGAGGCGCGCTGCTGGTGCAGTTTCACCAGAGAAGTTTTGACGACTATCGATCGCCGCGGGAGACGGTGGACAACTCTTCGTCCCGCGACAGTGGCGGCCTGGTGCGCGGCGTCGTCCCGATCGGCGCGGGGCGGATCGATCTCGGGCTTCAGATCAATCGGGCGCGCGATCTGTCCCGGCCCACGGAAGAACCGGATGTCTCGCGCACGGTGTATCCGCTGGAGGATTCGGATCGATTGACGCTGGCGTACGATCTGCCGGGGCGTGGCGGATTCTCCAGGTTCGAGCTGCGCGCGTTCGCCGGGCGCTATCGACTGATCACGGAGAGAGTGACGGTCGACACATGCACCTCGACGACGTGCGTCAGCACATGCACCTCGACGACGTGCGTCAGCCGATCCGACGTCCGGGCGAACGACGCTTCGCTGAAGCTCATCGCCGTGCGTCCGGGCCGGCGCGGCCTTCTGCGGTTGGGGATCGATCTCGTCAGCCGCTTCGGCCTGCAGGCGGAGGATCGGGTTGAAGATCATCCGTCGGGAGGACCGCCGGTCGTCATCTCCGACATGAAGACGATCCGGGACGCGCGTCGCTTCGACTCCGCGCTGTTCGTGGAAGGGGAGCATTCCCCGGGATCGCGGGCATTCTCGCTGTCGGCGGGGATTCGGGGGGATGCGGTGTCGACCCGGAACTCGGGGGGCAGCCTCGGTGATCGGGACACCAACCAGTCCGCCATTTCAGGCTACGCGGGGATGACCTGGCGAGCCGGAGCGGGGATCGAGACCACCATTCAGGTGTCGCGCGGATTTCGCGATCCCTCCCTCTCCGATCGGTATTTCCAGGGGACCACGGGCCGGGGGACGATTATCGGCAACCCCGATCTCGAACCGGAGACGACGCGGCAGTTCGATCTCGCCTTCCGGGTGCAGCGGGAGCAAGCCCGGTTCGCTGCATACGGATATCTCTATCGCATTCACGATCTGGTGGAACGGTACGAGTCCGCCCCGGATATGTTCGCGTTCCGCAATCGGGGCGAGGAGGAGATCTTCGGCCTGGAGGTCGAATGGAACGTGGAGATTCGACCTCGGCTCTCGGCGCGATTCACCGCGACGTACGCACGGGGGGAGATTCTAGATGATGGCTCGAATCCGGACGACATCCCCGGCGATTCCCTCGCCATCTCGTTGCTTCACAGGCCGGGCGACCGATGGTGGTGGCAGGGAAGGGTGCGGGGGGTCCGGAGCGACAATCGCCCCGGGCCGACGGAGCGGGCAACGCCCGGATACGCGGTGCTGGACGCCTCGGTCGGCTTCAATCTCTCAGAGGCTTTCCGAATCCGCCTGAATCTGAACAATCTCACCGATAAGGAGTACCCGTCCAGCCCAGATTCACGTTCCCCCCTGGCGCTGGGACGAAGCGCCGCCCTGACCCTGGCCGGGCGATTCTGAGCGAGTCGGATCACCCTTTTCCCGGCTGAAACCGATAAAGAAATTGACAGATCTGCGGGTCCTTCGTATATTGCCGGACTGTCTCGATATCACTTTCCAGGTATTTCAGACAGCAGTCAGAGCCGGTCACGGTCGTCATGACTGTTCGCCCGGTTGCCAGTCCGTCACGACCATCGGGGGAATCGTGCCGCGGATACCAGCCAACGTTCGCCGCTCGACCGCGTCTTCCGGCTCTTCCCTGACATTTCTTCCTCACCGATGCCCGGTCTCCTGCGCCCAGGATGCTGGGAACTCGCCCACCGGACGCCGTCTACGATCACGTCTGCTATGAAAGCAACGATGATCATGAAAACGGCCCCACGACGGCCGTCGATCCGGCCGTCCCTCCTCTGGGGACGGCCTGGTACTACGTGGTGACGGAAGAAGGGATCTGCGGAGAGGGCCCGATCTGTCCCGATTCATCCGGCGCGACGCGACCGAACGATTCCCCCTGCCCGACCCCTACGTAGATGCGGATCGAGCGGTTTATCGCGATCGCCTCGTTCGTCGTCATCACCGGCCCCGGCCTGTTATCGGCCGCGGAGGGTGCCGGGCCGGCTGAACGATCGGAGGTGACCTGGCGCCAGGTCGATCATCATTCACCGCAGGAAGGGAGTCCCTCGCTCGGACCACCCGGGGCCGGGACGACCCTCCTTTTCTACACCGACTATCAATGCCCGGTTTGCCCCCGGGCTGCCAGGGAGCTCCCCCGTCTCGTCGCCGAGTTGGACGGAATGCTGCGCGTCGAATTCCGGCACAACCCATTGACGATGCATCGAAGCGCCCTCGATGCTGCCGCGGCGTCGCGGGCGGCTCAGCGACAGGGACGGTTCTGGGAGTACCATGAACTCCTGCTCCAATCAAGGCGCTTCGACAGAGAGACACTCGTCGCCCTGGCGGAGCGACTGAGCCTCCACCGTGACTCGTTCGTGCGCGATCTCGATGACCTCGCCCTGCGGGACGGCATCCTCGCCGAGGCAGAACAGGCGAGGAGCGCAGGAGCTGAGGCGACCCCGGGATTTCTGATCAAGGGGAAGGTGCAGGTCGGATGGGGCTCCTATCCCCAAATCCGCGACTTCGTCAGGAAAAATCTGCAGTAGCCGGCACAATATGGGAGTTGCCACCTGCGAGTAAAGTTGCGCACCAAATCAGATCCCACTCCCTGATAGAATCACCGGCTCCTGAACCCGGCCGGGGTTCCTCGACGAGGGGGTGGGTCCGACCATGCATCGTTACTGGTTCGACGTGCTGGTCTTCGTGGCGTTCTTCGCGGTCACCATCGGAACCAGTCTCTACAAGAGCCGCAAGGAGGAGTCGGGCGAGGATTTCTTCCTGGCGGGACGTGGCCTCCTCTGGCCGTTGATCGGTCTTTCGCTCATCGCCGCAAACATATCGACCGAGCATTTCGTCGGTATGTCGGGACAGGGGGCCGGCTCGATGGGGCTGGCGGTCGCCAGCTACGAGTGGATCGCCACCGTCACGCTCGTCGTGGTCGCCCTGGTCTTCCTTCCGAGGTTCCTGCGCAGCGGCATCTACACCATTCCGGAGTACCTGGAGCACCGCTACAACGCGGCCGCCAGGGCGATCATGGCCTTCTATCTCATGATCGTCTATGTGGCGGTCAGCATCTCGGCCGTCGTCTACAGCGGCGCCCTGACGCTGCAGACCCTGTTCGAAATGGATTTCGTCGTGGCGGTCTGGTTGATCGGTGGGGTCGCGGCGCTCTACACGACCTGGGGCGGTCTCAAAGCGGTCGCCTGGGCCGATCTGTTCCAGGGGACCGCTCTCATCCTCGGCGGCGCTCTGACGCTGGTGCTCGGCCTCCAGGCGGTCGGGGGGGTGGGAAGCTTTTTCGAAGCGAACGCCGACAGGCTGCACGTGGTGCTTCCGGCGGACCACCCCACACTGCCCTGGACCGCCCTGATCATCGGGATCTGGATCCCGAACTTCTATTACTGGGGTCTCAATCAGTTCATCACGCAGAGAGCGCTGGCCGCCAAGACACTGAGGCAGGGGCAGCTCGGCATCCTGTTCGCCGCGACGATCAAGCTGATCATCCCGTTCATCATCATCTTCCCCGGCATCATCGCCTACCAGCTGTACCAGGCCGAGCTGACCGCACCAGGGGCGACGACCGACGCCGCCTATCCGCTCCTGATCCGCAATCTGATACCGCTCGGCCTGCGCGGGTTCATTTTCGCGGCGATTTCGGGCGCGGTGATCAGCACCCTCGCCTCGATGCTCAACTCGGTCTCGGCGATCCTGACGATGGATCTCTACAAGAGACACTTGAGACCGGACGCCTCGCCCCGCGCGATCGTCACGATCGGGCGGGCCGCCACGCTGGTCTTCGTCGTCATCGTCTGTCTGATCGCGCCGTACCTCGGCAATCCGCGGTTCCACGGAATTTTCAATTACATCCAGGAGTTCCAGGGATACATCTCGCCCGGGATCCTGGCCGCCTTCGTATTCGGTCTCGTCGTGCGGCGCGCTCCGCCCGCGGCGGGCGTGACGGCGCTCCTCCTCGGCGTGCCGATATACGGGCTGCTGCAGTGGCAGCTCGGATCGATGGCGTTCCTGAATCGGATGGCGATCTCGTTCGTCGTCGTGATCGGAGCGATGGGGTTGATCACCGCCTGGAGACCGCTGCTTCAGCCGAAGGTGATGCCGGTCAGGGAAGGGTTCGACATGACCGCTTCACCGGGGGTGAAGTGGTACGGCGCCGTGCTGATCCTGCTGACCGCAGGGCTCTACATCCTCTTCTGGTAAATGGAGCCGCTGAAGCCTGTGACCGCGCCTGTGGCGGGGCCGAGGGATCTATGCTCGACCTGAAAAACCATCCTCATCGCCGGCTCAACCCCCTGACGGGGGAGTGGGTCCTCGTGTCGCCGCACCGGAGTGATCGTCCCTGGCAGGGAAGGGAAGAGATGCGTTCAACTGCTGCACAGCCGTCGTACGACCCGACCTGCTACCTCTGCCCGGGAAATCCCCGTGCGGGCGGGGTGCGCAACCCGAAGTACAGGCACACCTTCGTCTTCGACAACGACTACCCGGCACTCGTGCCGGATGCACCCGCCGGCCGGAGCGAGGTGGACGGTCTGATCGTCGCCGAGTCGGAATCCGGGCTCTGTCGAGTGGTCTGTTTCTCGCCGCGGCACGACCTGTCGATCTCCCGCATGGAGAAAGCAGGGGTCCGTCGCGTGGTCGACGTGTGGACGGATCAGTTCGGGGAAATGGCGCGTCTTCCGTCGGTCCGTCACGTGCAGATCTTCGAGAACCGCGGCGAGCTGATGGGATGCAGTAACCCGCATCCCCATGGCCAGATCTGGGCCAACGAAACGATTCCGAACGAGGCGGCCCGGGAGACGGCGTCATTCGAACGATTCCATGCGAGCGAGGGCGGGTGCCTGCTCTGCCGCTACCGCGAGCTCGAAGAGGAGAGGGCGGAACGGATCGTTTACCGGAACGACGGCTTCACGGTCGTCGTTCCGTTCTGGGCCATCTGGCCGTTCGAGGCGCTCATCCTCGGCCGCCGACACGTGGGGGACCTTCAGGAGCTGTCGGGGACGGAGCGGGATGAGCTGGCCGACGCCCTCGGGAACCTGACCTCGCGCTACGACCGTCTGTTCGAGGCCCCCTTCCCCTACTCGATGGGGATCCACCAGAAGCCGACCGACGGGGATCCCCACCCCGGCTGGCATCTTCACCTGCACTTCTATCCACCGCTTCTCAGGTCCGCCACGGTGAAGAAGTTCATGGTGGGATACGAAATGCTGGCCGGTCCCCAGAGGGACATCACCCCTGAGACGGCGGCAGAGAGGCTGCGCGCGATCTCCACATCCTAGGGGTGTTCCAGCACCTGAATCGGGCGGCGAGCAGTGCCCGGACAGGCTCCTAGACGGCGTCGGAGGAGACGCCGCGCGAAGGGACGCAGACGTGGATCAGGGGCTCGCGTCCCGTCCCCTCCAGGTAACCGCGCGTGACCTCACGACGAAAGCGATCCACTTCCGACGAACGGACCAGGTTCACGGTGCAGCCGCCAAAGCCGGCTCCGGTCATTCGCGCGCCGAGCGTTCCGGGCTGCCTGCGGGCCAGATCGACGAGCAGATCCAGCTCGGGGCAACTGACCTCGTAGTCGTTCCTCAAGCTCTCGTGCGAATGGTTCAGGAGTTCGCCGAACCGTTCAACATCGTTCTCCTTCAGCAATTTGATCCCGCGCAGCACCCGATCATTTTCAGTCACCACGTGGCGCGCCCTCCTGTAGTGGACCTCATCCAGGAGATCGCGGTGCTCTTCGAGCCGCGCCGGCTCGACGTCGCGGAGGGCCCGGATTTTTTTGAGTGCCTTCTGCAGCCGCCGAACCGCCTCTTCGCATTCGGAACGTCGTCGATTGTACGCGGAACCGTCCAGGCTCCTCTGGACGCGACTGTCGCAGACGACGATCCGGGCATCGAAGCGCAACGGGACGATCGAGTACGACAGGTCCCGGCAGTCGAGGAAAAGGGCCGCCCCCTCCTCCGCTAGGGTCGAGACGAACTGGTCCATGATGCCGCACTGGACGCCGACGAACTCCCGTTCCGCCGCTTGGCAGAGACGCGCCAACTCGGTCTTCTCGATTTGCAGATCCGCAAGACGGCGGATCGTTTCGGCCGTCGCCACTTCGAGCGCGGCGGAGCTGCTCAGCCCCGCCCCGATCGGCACATTTCCCGCGATCAGGAGATTCATGCCGGGAGGCTCGAAGCCTCGCTTCCGGAACTGAGAAACGACGCCGCGGATGTAGTTGCTCCAGGGGGCGTTGCCATCTTTCGGGAGATCCCCGTTCGTCCCGAACTCCGAGCGCTGGGAGAAGTCGACCGAGAGGGCCGACACGCTGCCGTCGCTGCGGGGGGAGGCCAGGATGGTGATCTCGCGATCGATCGCAGCAGGAAAGACGAAGCCGTCGTTGTAGTCGGTATGCTCCCCGATCAGGTTGACGCGGCCGGGCGCGCGGACGCGCAGACCGGGCGGATGTCCGAACTCCTGCTCGAACCTTTCGATGAGCTCCGATGCCGGGCCTGCCCCCATCTCGATCTCCGCGGACGCAGCCCCGGTACGGTTCCGGTGCGGGCGGGGCGGTGCGCAGCGCTCAGGGTATCGATTCTAGGCGGGTCTGCAAAGCGGGAGGCCTTGTCGGGAGAAAAGCGATCGAGGATACTGCGCCGATATCGAACGAGATGAACACGATCATCCAACGCACGCCCGAGCCGGCCGTCACCTGGCCGGGAAGCTGGAGAGCCCAGATGCGCCATCGATCGATCAGCCGGGCCGTTCGTACCTCACCTTCAGGCCGGGTTCCGCCGGGCCGAACTTCGGCTCTTGCCGCCGGCGTTCTGATGATGGCCGGGACGCTCGCGCTCGGCGCGGCCGAACCGCACGACTGGGAGAACCCAAGGATGTTCGGCCGGAACAAACTGCGGCCGCACGCTTCTTTTCGCTCCTACCCGACCGCCGACGAGGCGCTGGCGGGCGGCCGCTCGCCGTTCGTCCGCTCACTGAATGGATCCTGGCGCTTCCACTGGTCGCCCAGGCCGTCCGGGCGACCGGTCGGGTTCCACCGGTCCGATTTCGACGATGCCGGCTGGACGGAGATCCCGGTTCCGTCGAACTGGCAACTCCACGGCCACGGGATCCCGATCTACACGAACATCCAGTACCCGTTCGGCCCGCATGACCCTCCCCACATTCCACATAACAACACTCCGGTGGGATCGTACCGGAGGATCTTCACCGTGCCGCCGTCCTGGAAGGGACGAAGGGTGGTGCTTCACTTCGCCGGAGTCGAATCGGCGTTCTACGTCTGGATCAATGGGGAGATGATCGGGTACAGCCAGGGGAGTCGGACCCCGGCGGAGTACGAGGTCACCTCCAATCTGAAACGGGGGAAGAACCTGATCGCCGTCGAGGTGTACCGGTGGTCGGACGGCTCTTACATCGAAGACCAGGATTTCTGGAGGTTGAGCGGGATCTTCCGTGACGTCTATCTCTATTCGACGGCGCCGATTTTCCTCCGGGACTACTGGATACGGACTGATCTGGACGAGCGGTACCGCGATTCGGATCTCGAACTGACCGCACAGGTGAGCAACGATTCCGAGGAACCCGTCCGGGGGGTTCTGGAGGTTACCCTGCTGGGCGAGGACGGGAAGCCGGTCTTTCCGCCGGAGAGCGTCGGCTACACGGTGCCGGCGCGCGACCGGGCCACGCTCGAATTCAGCCGGACCGTGACGAACCCCAGCAAATGGTCGGCCGAGGCGCCGGCGCTCTACACGATGCTGCTGACCCTGAAAGACGCTGGCGGGGGCGTGCTGGAATCGCTCGCGCAGCGGGTTGGCTTCCGGGAGGTCGAGATTCACGAGGGTCGGCTGAAGGTGAATGGAGTGTCGGTGCTCCTCAAGGGTGTGAACCGCCACGAGCACGATCCCGACACGGGGCACACCATGAGCCGTGAATCGATGATCCGCGACATCCGCCTGATGAAACAGCACAACGTGAATGCGGTCCGCACCAGCCACTATCCGGACGACCCGCTCTGGTACGATCTCTGTGATCAGTATGGCCTCTACGTAGTCGACGAGGCGAACATCGAGTCGCACGGGATCGGCTACGAGCCGGAGAACACGCTGGCCAACAAGCCGGAGTGGAAGGCGGCGCATATGGAGCGCACCGTCCGTCTGGTGGAGCGCGACAAGAACCATCCCTCCGTCATTATCTGGTCGCTCGGTAACGAGGGCGGGGACGGGACAAACTTCGAGGCCAACAGCGCTTGGATCCACGATCGCGATCCGACGCGCCCGGTCCAGTACGAACAAGCTTGGACGCGCTCCCACACCGACATCGTCGCACCGATGTACGCGCGGATCGATCAGATCGCGCAGTATGCCGAGACGCATGACGACCGGCCTCTCATCCTGTGTGAATACGCACACGCGATGGGGAACAGCGTCGGCAACCTGCGCGAGTACTGGGACACGATCGAGGCCTACCCGCAGCTGCAGGGCGGCTTCATCTGGGACTGGGTCGATCAGGGATTGCGGACCCGCTCAAAGAACGGGACGGAATACCTCGCCTACGGCGGCGATTTCGGACCGCCGGAGACACCGAGCGACGGAAACTTCTGCATGAACGGCCTGGTCACCGCCGATCGCGAGCCGCACCCGAGCCTGCTCGAGGTCAGGAAGGTGTACCAGCACGTGAGTTTCGAGGCCCGGGATCCTGTGACCGGCCGCGTGCGGATCACCAACGGCTATCGGTTCCTCGATCTGGGCGCATTCGTTGCGGACTGGGAGGTCCGGGCGGATGATCGGAAGATCAATGAAGGGACTCTCCCGGCATTGTCGATCCCGCCAGGAGAGAGCCGCGTCGTCGTGATCCCATTCCGCCAGCCGGAGTTCGAACCCGGTGTCGAATACCGGCTCAACGTGAGCCTCCGCCTGCGTGAAGACACGCTCTGGGCGGAAGCCGGACACGAGGTCGCATGGGAGCAGTTCTCGATCCCCGTCCCCGAGGCGGGCGCGCCGGCCGTGGAGGGGGGGATGCCGCCGCTCGACATGGAGGAGTCGGGATATCTGATCACCCTCATCGGGCCGGAGTTCCTCCTCGAGATCAACAAGAAGACCGGGCGTATCGACTCATTCCGATACCGGGGGACCGAACTCGTTCGTACCGGCCCCGGCCCGAACTTCTGGCGGGCACCGATCGACAACGACGTCGGAAACGGGATGCCGGATCGTCTCGGGGCTTGGAAAGATGCGGGGCGGAAGTGGCAGGCGGGAGCGCAGGTGCGCAGGCTTTCTCCCGGCGAGGTTCGGATCGACATGGATGGCCACCTGACGAATTCCTGGAGCCGGTACCGGGTGGAATACCGGGTGCGCGGAAACGGGGAGATCCGCGTGAACGCTTCGTTCGCGCCGGCCGATACCGATCTGCCCGACCTGCCGCGGTTCGGGATGCAGATGACCCTGCCGGGGGATTTCCAACGCTTCGACTGGTACG
>JAPUIN010000382.1 GCA_027297005.1 Acidobacteriota bacterium | reverse complement strand
GACGCGTACCATCGACGCACCGTGGCGGTCTGCGAGTCCTCGCGGTTGATGATGAGGAGGTCCTTCTCGAGCTCATCACAGACGCGCTTGAGGGGCAGGGGCATCAGGTGGAGACTGTCTCAAGCGGCCGGGAGGCGCTCGCCAGGCTCAAGACGCAGCGCTTCGATGTCCTCATCCTCGATCTGAAGATGCCCGAAATGGACGGTCAGGCCCTGTTCGAGGAGATCCGGTCTAGGCATCCCGAGTTGAGCGATCGCGTCCTCTTCGCCTCGGGCGACACCCTGCACCCGGACACGCGCCGGTTCATCGAGAATAGCGGCCGGCCCTGCATCGACAAGCCGTTTGAAATTGAAACGTTGAGGGATGCCGTTCTCGCCGTGGGCGCCAAGTCCGGATCCCGGCGTCGCACTGCATCCCGCTGCGCCTGATCCCCGGCGCCGCAGGGATAGGATGGCCCAGGGGGCCGCCCTCACGGCGGCTCGGCCGTTGCGTGTTATACTCAACACCTGCAGTTCTCCCAAGCGCATCAACGAGGTATGACCGTGCGGAAGAAGTTCGAACGAGGATGGATAGTCAAAGCTCTGGCGCTGATGGTCGTGGTCGTGGGATCTGTCGTGGCCGTTCCCGAGCTCGCGCGTCCCCAGGGCAGTTCGGAGGACGTTTCCGCCGAAGAAGAGTTCGACCCCCGATTCATCGCTGATTTCCAGATCCGGGATTACAGAATCCGACCCAAGAAGTTGTGGAAAGCGCTTCTCAGGGAGCTCGAGGGGCGGGGATATTCGCCCGAGGAGGTTGACGAGAAGGCGCGCATCGTCAAGACATCGTTCGTTGACGTCGAGGCCAAGGACTTCGAGGGGGATATCGTCGAGCCGGCACCGACCTTCGGACTGAACCAGCACATCCTCACCATGAAGAAGATCCGCTTCGGCAAGGTTTCGATCGAGGCGCGGGTCGCAAAGATCGAAGCCGGGACGGAACTGAAAGTCAGGGCGCGTATTCTCGTCGACGGCATGGACAGGAAGAAAATGATGCGCGTCCTCACCGATCGACGCTCCTCAGGAGTCATCGAATCCAGCTTCATCGAGCGGCTCGAGATGACTCTCGGCATCGAGCCGCTCTGATCCCCGACCCGTGCCGATCATCGAACCGTTCCGCGCGCTGTGTTACGCCCCGGGATTGAGAGGGGAACTCGATCATCTGATCGCTCCTCCTTACGATGTTATTCCCGAGGATCGACGCGCCCTGCTCGCCTCCGGCCATCTGCACAACATCGTCCACATCGACCTGCCACGGGACGACGGTTCGGATGATATTTACCGATCGGCCGGGCGCCGGCTCGAGAGCTGGATCCGGGAACGGGTGATGGTCCGTGACGAGCATCCGGCACTTTATCTGTGCGACCAACGCTTCAGGACCCCCACGGGGGAGGAATCGACGCGCCGCGGTTTCTTCGCGCGCCTCCGCCTGGAGGCGTTCGGCAATGGCGTGGTGCTGCCGCACGAGTGGACCCTCGAGGCTCCCCGCGTGGATCGGGAGCGGCTCCTCAGTGCGACGCGATACCACCTGAGCGCCGTCTTTCTTCTGCACCCCGATTCGGACGGCCGAGTGTCGGAACTGGTCGGCGATGCGCTCGGCGGGGAGACCTTCGCCGAGGGGCGTGACGCGGAAGGAACGATCAGCCGCGTCGTGCGACTCGAGACGCCGGAAGTGGTTGCTGCGATCCAGGAGGAGCTGGGCAGGAACTGGGCCTTGATCGCAGACGGACACCACCGCTACGAGGCCTCGCTGAACTACCGGGACAGCCGGCGAGCCGGCGGGCACCGCGACGCCGAGTCGATTCTGGCCTTCTTCTGCAGCCTCGCCGACCCCGGCCTGCGTATATTCCCGATCCATCGGCTGGTGCATTCACTGTCGCGGTTCGATCCCGCGGGCTTCCGGTCCCGGCTCGAGCCCCTGTTCGATCTGAAACCGGTTGAAGGGGAGGAACGACTCCGGGCCTCGATCCGCGACGGTGGCGATCGCCCCGGTGTCTTCGGGATGCTGTTCAAGGGAGAGCCGGGTGCCTGGGTCGCCCGCTGGAGGGAAGGCGCCGGCCTCGATCGCCAGCTCATGGCGGCAGTGCCCGAACCACTGAGACGGCTCGACGTCATACTCCTGCATCGGCTGATTCTCGAGGAGATCCTGGGGATCAGCGGGGAGGATCAGGCGCGTGGACGTCACCTCGACTATGTCAAAGATGATGTCGATTTCTTCCAACGCGTATCGGATGGGGCAGCCCAGATCGGCTTCCTGATGAACCCGACGCGGATTGAGCAGGTCATCGAGGTCACTCGCCAGGGTCTGCGCCTGCCGCAGAAGACGACGTACTTTCACCCGAAGGTCCAGACCGGACTGGTTCTCAACCCGCTTGACGATTGACGTTCAGTCGGAGGGAAGCGGGCTCAGGGCTCGCAGACGAGAGACGACTCCCGACAGGATCTCCGCGGCACGATCCGGATCCTCCGGGCGGCTGAGCGAACCGAATGACAGGACGAGAGCACCACGCGCGAGAACCGGGTCGATGTCGATCGCCTGGAGAACGTGCGAGATTTTGAACACCTCCGTCGTGCAGGGAGAGCCACTCGTGGCCTCGAGGCCACGGTCATCGAGAGCCCGTAACAGGGCCTCGGCCTCGATTCCTCGCAGGCACAGGCTCAGGTGCCCCGGGAGACGGATCTCCGGGTGTCCGGTGAAGGTGATCCCGTCGAGCCCCTCCACCAGAAGTATGCGCAGTCGATGCGCAAGTGCCGTCCATCGTCCGATGTGAGCCTCCATGCCGCCAGCCGCCCCGCGCGCCGCGGCACCGAAGCCTGCGACGAGCGCAACCGCCTCGGTTCCAGCCCGCAGGCCCCCCTCCTGAACCCCCCCCTCGATCAGCGGCGCCACCCTGATCCCCTTGCGGATCCGCAGGGCGGCGATCCCCTGTGGGCCACCGATCGGATTGGGCGAGAGCGTCACGAGATCGGGTGAGTCCTCCCCGTGCGGAATCGGCACGAGTCCGGTGGTGACCGCGCGATCGCAGTGTACGGGGACGCCCCGGGCATGAGCGACGCGGCACAGTTCCCTGATCGGTTGCAGGGTCCCGATCTCGCCGCTGGCGTGCGCGATCGTCACGAGCAGCGTCTCGCTGGTGAGCGCGCTAGCCAGGCGCCCGGGATCGACCCGTCCGTCGCCGTTGACCGGGAGCAACGTCACCCGGTACCCGGATCGCGAGAGTGTGCGCAGGGGATGGAGGACCGATGTGTGCTCCGTCGCTGCGGCGATCAGATGCCCCCCCGGAGTTCCACGTGCCCGGACGATCCCCTTGATCGCAAGATTGTTCGACTCGGACGCAGAGCCGGTGAAAATGATCTCTTCGGGCGGGGCGCTCGACAGGAGGGCGACGGCCGCTCTCGCCTCCTCGATCGCCGCACGGGCGTCAGCGCCACGGCCGGTCGGGCTGGATGCGTTGGCGAAGCGCGCGCCCAGGAAGGGGAGCATCGCCTGGACCACTGCGGCGGACGGCGGAGCGCTCGTGACGTGATCGAGGTAAATCTGTTCCATGGGGGATCCGCCGGCGCTCAGGGGTCGTCGCCAACCGGGCGGGTGCCCCACCTGACCGTGCGTAGCCGGTTGTGGGCGGCTCGCAGACGCACGCGCGCCTCAGCCATGCAGCCGGTGAGCTGGCGCAGACGACTCACATCACGCGCGAGATGCCGGCGGGACACAGTCAGGCGGAGCTGGCCCGCAAGCTGACCGGCGATCATCCGTTCCAGTTCCCGCACCCGATTCGGTTTCCCCGGATGCTCCATCAGGTGATCCCCGAGGCGTTTCGTGCTCATTCATCAATCCTCGCCAAGTTCCCCAGAAGTTTACGCCGAATCACCGGTCAGTCAACACTTCGAGGGCATTAACCTCCACTTCTACTTGACTTTGTGAAGAGGTCACCGTATAGCCACAAGTCAGCCTGTTTGGATAACCGCGGCCGGATGGGCAGGGGGCCGCTCGATGCGGATTGCGCCGTCCTTCGCTCTGATCACAGGCACCCTCGTTCTGCTGCTCGCCCAGCCGGCACCGCAGCAGACCGTACCCTTCCATGCCCGGTCAGGTTCACATCCTGCAACGGTTGAGCCGCTCCCCCCGGTCGTCATTGATCTGCAATTCCTGCACCTGACGCGAACACCCCCCGGATGGCAGGGGGTCGTACGGATCGAGATCATCGGAGACGATGTTCCCCGCGACGTGTCGATGCGGCTTCTCCTCCCCGACGGAGTTGATGCCGGCTCCGGCACCTGGCTGACGGAGATCGGACGGTTCCGGCTCGTCCCCGGCGTTCCCCGCAGGTACGTGATCCCGCTCAGCCTTCCGGGGGACGGTGCCTACGCGATCCAGGTCGAGGCGATCGTCGAGCTCGACGATGGCACCTCTCTCAAAACACGGCAGGGGCGCACGCTCCATGCGGGTCGGTACCGCGGTGAGGGGCGCTATCGCCTCGGCGCGTACGAGGTGATGGGTGTGCCGGTCGAGGAACTCGAGCCGTGAAGCGCGTTGCCCTGCTCCTGTCGCTCGCCGCGATCATGGCGACGCCCGCGTTCGGCGATTACGAGGTGAGCGGGCGCTTCATGTACGTCGACCGTGAGTTCGACGCGACCGGGTTCACCGGCGTTGAGCCCCTGTTGCCGATCCGCTTCGCTGACGTCCAGGTCGTCGCCGGAGCGAAGATCATCGGCACGGGGG